>NZ_JBVJCO010000013.1:59150-65453 GCF_055588525.1 Kitasatospora sp. NPDC041988 | reverse complement strand
GGCGCGGCTTTGCACTGGCCGCACAAGTAGCGGCGGGGTTTTTGGGCGGGCCCCAACTTTTTTCCCCGGAAAGGGGCTTGTCGCCCGGGGAAGGCACCGGGCGACACGCAGTGGTGTGATCAGGCAGCATCGGGCTGCTGGTGGAGCGCGGCTCGGCGCGGTACCCGCGCACGGAGCCGCATCGGGGCTTCGACCGGCTGCGGGGTCCGCCGGGTCGGCTTCTTCGAGACCTGCTCGGTGACGCCCACGGGCTTCGGCAGCGGAGCCAGGACTGGTCGGGTCTCATAGAGCCGAAGGATCTCGGCGAACTGCTCGGCCGTGAAGCGGTAGGACCGGCCAGGCTTGGTGAAAGGGATGCGGCCCCGACGGGCTTGCTCCTTCACCCACCACTCGGACATGTCGAGGGCCCTAGCAATGTCTGCCGGGCGGTACAGGATCGGCAGTGCGTTCTGTGTCTGGGGCAAGATCAACCCTCCTGACCATCGACGGGGCCTTCGCCCCTCATTCCTCTGGGTGCCGCTACCGCCGCTACCCCGCTACCGCGCTGGTCAGAGGGGGTGTGGTGGTAGCGGATGTGGTAGCGGTAGCGGATAGGAGCGCTAGCGGGCGGCGGTGAGGTTGGCCGTGCTTTCGGTGGCGGGGTCCGGGTCGGTAGCCGCTACCGCTACCTCATCCGCTACCGGGAAGAGGGCCCTGACCTGCGCGGTAGCGGAGGTAGCGGCGGTAGCGGATTCCTCAGGGGTAGGCGGGCAGTACCGCAGCCAGGCGTCGGCGAGGTCCTCGGCGTAGTAGCCCTTGAGGACGGTCTTGGGTGCGGTCTTGATGTTGCGGGGGCGGATGGGCTTCCCGGCGGCGGTGACGTACTCGCGAAGCATCTGGGAGAGGGCGCGGGCGGTGAACGGTCGGCCGTCGAGGTCGGCCCACGGGGCGTCGTCCAGGTCGTTGAGTCGCTCGACGAGCGCGCTGGTGAGCATGCGCTCGGCCCCGTCGAAGATGGTCCGCAGGTCGGTGAGCAGTCGGATGCCGATGGACCCGGTGTCGTCGGCCTGAGCGGTCTTGACCAGGTGGGTGCAGGCGGCACGGGCGCGCTCGGGCCAGTGGCCGCCGGCGGCGTCGGCGATGGCGAGCAGGGGCTCCCAGACGTCTGCGGGGCGGTCGGTGACGCCGTCGGGCATCTCCGGCCACGCCCCGTCGACCTGGTCTCGCACGGAGTCAGCCCAGGCGGCGAGGCGGTCCCGCAGTGCGTGACCCTCGGGCTCGTGGATGCGCTCACGGAAGGGCTCGACCTTCTCATTGGGGGCCCGGCGGCGCATCCGAATGACGATGGAGCGACCCATGATCGTGTCGGGAAGGTCGCCGAGTCCACCAAGGGCGAGGGCGGAGTAGACCGGGAACTTCACGACCTTGTGGGTGTCGCCCTCGCGGACGCTCCGCCAGACGCCTCCGGTGCGGCGGTAGCCGGAGTTGATGAGGCCGCGCAGGTCCTCGTTCCCGGCGGCCTTGGGGCCGAAGACGGTATCGACCTCGTCGAACAGGATCGTAGGGAGACCGTCGGTGTCACCGGAGATGGAGCGGAACAGAGCGCTGGCGCTGATGTCGTTGGTGACCAGCGGGCGGGGCGTGAGGGTCTGGATGATCTCCAGGGCGCGGGTCTTGCCGCTCTGGGGTTCCGGGGAGAGGAACGCCAGGCGCGGGGTGGTCGCAAAGCAGTCGATGAGGTGGGCGTGCGCGTCCCACAGCACCACGGCGACGTAGGCGGCCTCGCTGGGGAAGGCATTGAAACGGCGGTGGTGGTGCTCGACCTCGTCGAGCAGGGCCGCGCCGTCCTCGGCCTTGGTGGTGACGGGCGGGGTGGGATCGGTCATGCTGGCCTCTCCGGTTCTGTGAGGAGCTGGACGGGAGCGGCCGCCGGTCTTTGCGAGATGGGGCGGCCGCTTCGGCGTGCTTGGGTGAGTCAGGTCAGGTGGGTGCCAGCGGCTTCGAGGCCGCGGGTGACGGCGCGCTGCGCGTAGTCGTGCGGGACGCCGACAGCGACGGCGGCGGCGATGAGCTGCCGGGCGATCGTGTCGAGGTCGCAGCGGCCGGGGCAGCGGGCGTGCTGTGCGGCGAGAAAGCGGGCGACACCGAACGCCTGGGACCCGGCGCCGCTCTTGCGGTGGGCGTGGATCTTGGCGAGGCCACGTTCCAGCCCGGTGTTGAGGTAGCGCTCGGTGTGGCGGCAGCCGTTGCGCGCGCTCTGGCTCCAGCGGGGTGAAGAGGCCACCCCGGCGGCGGGGCGGGGCGGGGTGGCCTCTTCCTTCGCAACGAGTGCGCGGACGGCCGAGGGCAGTGGGGTGATGGTGCCGGTTCCGGGGCCGAGCCAGCGTGCGTAGGCCATGGCCGACTTGATGTCGACGCCCGGCAGTACGGAGTTGGCTGATCGCATGACGCCCCGGTAGATCCAGTGTTCCCCGCGGGTGGTGGGCACGGTCACTGTGGTGGGCAGGGTGTCCCGGGCCCAGGCGACGGCCTCGGGGGTGTCGAGGTCGAGGACGGTCAGCCCGGCCCCGGCCGGGTGGTAGGCCACGGTCGCGGCCTCCCGCCACGCCGGTGCCCACGCGTGGCTGGTCAGGACGGCGGGGTCGGTGGTGGCGGCGGCCCACCCGTGGCACGGGGCCGGGCAGACGCAGGGGCCGGGGTCTTTCATATTCGGCCGGCCGCCGCAGGCGTTGCCCGTGCAGGCGGGGCAGTTCCCGACGGGGAGCTTGCCGGCCCGCAGCGGTACGACGGGCAGCCCGGTGCGGGCCAGTTCGAGGGCGAGGCGAAGTACAGCCGGATGACTCACGCCGGTCTCCCGAAGTGGTGGTCAGAAGCAGCAGTGGGTGGTTGGGCTGCGTGCTGCTCGGCGCACACCTTGTGGGCGGGCCTGCGCTGTTCGTCGCGCAGCAGGGTGGGTCGGCCGCACCAGCGGCAGGGCTTGGCGCCGGTGCGGTCGAAGTGGGAGGCGTCGCGCCAGTCCAGGACGGTCGCCACAGCACCGCTCCTAGGCGGCGCGTGTGGGGAACGGGATGACGGCGGCGAGCCGGATGGGGGTCTCGGCGGCCGGGGCGGGGGCACCTTCGCCGCCGTCCGGCGGACGGCCCAGGTCGGCGGGCCGGTTGGCGCGTTCGGCGGCGGATTCGGCGAGGACCTGCTGTACGACGGCGGAGTCGGTGTGGGCGCCGCGCTGGCTGGCGAGGACGGCGGCGGCGCCGAGCAGGCCGGGGCCGAGCAGGATCGCGGCGGTGGCGAGGTCGGTGGTGGTGCTCACGGGGTTCCTCCGGTGCGGGCGGCGTGGGCGAGGAGGTCGGTGACGGTGGTGCCGAGCAGGGCGGCGCGCTGCTCGATCGCCGCCCACGAGTCGGGGTCGATGTGCATGAGGGCGGCGAAGGCGGCGGGGGCCTGGCCGTTGGCGGCGGCGGTGAGGGCCTCGCGGAGGTGGACGGCGGCGAGGGGGCGGATCGCGGCGGGAGTGGTCATCGCGGTCTCGGTCAGTGGCCGGTGACGATGCCGGCGATCGCGGCGAGGAAGGTGTTCACCGGGTCGGCGAGGCCGGTGGAGGCGGTGGTGAACCCGGACAGCCACAGGATCGCGGCGGTGCCGGGGCCGACGCGGCGACCCTTGAGGAGGAGGGCGGCGATGACGGCGAGCAGGATGGTGACGCTGATCGTGACGGCCATGACGGCGGTCCTTTCCCGTTCGGATCGGTGACGGAGCGTCAAGCAGGCGTGTGGGGCACACGCCGGGCGGAGCGTGTGACCCTGGGGCCGGGTGCGGGCCCATGCCGGGGGTTTGTGTGGGGCTTTCTGTGTGGCCCACACGGGCCACACGGGCAGGTCAGGGGGCCACACACGCCCGTGTGGGGCACACGCCGGCGTGTGGGGCTGTGTGACCCTTGCCGTGTGGCCCTGTGTGGGGCTGGTTCGGCTACTGGCGGTAGCGGTTGAGGGCGTCGGCGAGGGTGTGGGCGTAGAACCCGGAGCGGGTGGCGCCGTCGATGCGGACGGTGCCGGCGCCGGGCCGTTCGACTCCGACTTCGCGCATCAGGGTGTTGAGGTCGGCGCCGAGGGTCTGGGCGTCGACGCCGAGTGCGGTGGCGAGGTCGGCGACGAACATGCGGCCGCCGGCGGCGGCAATGGCGGTGTGCGCGCGGACGAGAAGCCCGGGGGCGGGGTCGGTGACGGGTTCGTATACGCCGTCGTTCTCGTCGTCGGCGACGGCCGCCGGGGGCGCCGTGCCGCGGTTGGCGGAGAGGTTGAGGGCGCCGGTGCGCGGGGGCTTCACGAGGCGGTCCCCGGTGGGTGTGCGGTCCGGGCCGCCCCGGAGCGAGGACAGGTCGAGTCCCCGAACGGGGTCCGGCCGGGTGTCGACGTCCCGCTCGTCTGCTGCGGTCGTGGGGGTCTTGGTCCAGAGCCAGCCGGCGCGGTCGTCGTCCCAGCGGCGGGCGTAGTCCTCGCCGGCGGCGTCGGCCGAGATCTTGTCGAGGGTGGGCCGGAGGTGGTTGGTGGCGAGGACGGCCTCCCGGACCTGACTCGGGCTGGTCTTCCAGGTCTTGAACGGGGTGGGGGCGAATCCGTCGGCGCCGGCGGCGCCGATCACGCCGCTGCCCTTGGCGTTGAGCTGGCGGGTGTCGACCTTCGCCCGCGGGAACATCTTGGCGAGGTTGTTCCCGGCACTCTCACCGGAGGTGAGGGCGACCCCGACAGGGGAGAACTTGCGGACCTCGGTGTCGCCGAGCGCGCTCACGTTGCCGTCGACGGCGGTCAGGACGAACCGCTCGCCCATGGCGCGGGTGGTGCGCATGGCCTTGCGGACGGCCTCGCGCAGGTCCTTGAGGACCTTCGGCGCGGTGGGCTGGATGGACAGCAGCTCGGCGCCCTCGTCCACGACCACCATGATCTGCGGCAGGGACGCGGAGACGGGCAGCAGTGTCGTGTCCTGCTCGTCAAGGAGGTCCTGGTAGTGCTGCTGGCGGGCGGCGTTGATCCGCAGCACCGCCTGCATCATGCGCAGGGCCTCTTCCGGGGTGGAGGCGATCCAGTCCACACCCGGCCGGGTGCCGGCCGGGGCCGGGGCGGTGCCGGCCTTCGGCGCCTTGCGGCCGGTGGCCTCCAACCACGGGCGCATCCACGGGATGCCGACCGCGCCCGCCTTCAGGTCGATGACGAAGACCAGCACGTCGGTGCAGCGGACGAACCCGGTGAGGACGCCGTCGACCAGGGTGGACTTGCCGGAGCCGGGCGGGCCGAGCAGTAGCGCGCACGCCTCCCGCAGGTAGACCTGCACGGGGTCGAGGTTGGGCAGCATGCCCCACGGGACGCCGGTCAGGATGGACAGTGGCGAGTAGTCCGGGGGGTAGGGCTGGCTGTCGGCCATGCCGTTGACGGTCGGGATGTCCAGCACCACCCGGCCCTGAATGTCGCCCTCCTCGACGGCGATGACGCAGCCCAGCGGCAGCCGGGCGTCGCCGGCCATGGCTCGGGCCCGGCCGGCGATCTGGTCCCACGTCGCCGTTCCGCCGGGCAGTTCGGCGGCGAGGGAGTAGCCGCCGCCGGTCTTCCAGAACTCGACGGCGAACACGCGGGCCTGCACCCCGACGACGCGCCGGATGCGGTCTTCCCAGTCACGGGCGATCGCGCGGCGGCGGTGGTCGAGGGCGTCGGCGGCCTTCGCGGCCTGCGGGGTGAGGGCGAGGCGCTCCTCCTCGGCGGCCTCTTCGTGGACGGTGGCGGTCGAGGCCATCGCGCCGATCCCGACGCCGAGGCCGGCGAGGGTGCCGGCGGCGGCCCACGAGAGGGGGCCGGTGTGGATGGCCCAGGTGGTCCAGCCCCCGGCGAGGAGCCAGGACGCGGAGCGGGTGGTCACGGACATGGCGGTGAGTCGGCGGCGCACGCTCCAGCCGATGCCGTGCCCGATCGCGCCCGCGGCGCCGACGGCCAGCGGCAGGGCCTCGGGCATGCCGGTGGCAGCTCCCAGCAGGGCCAGGGCGCCGGCGCCGGTCGCGGCGGACAAGGCGCCGGTGGCCGGGCCGTGCGGGGCGGACCAGTCCAGCGGCACCCCCTTCTTCGCCCGGGACGGGCGGGGCGCCTTGGCGGGCTTCTCCGGCTGAGGCTGGGCTGCGGGTGGCGTGGTGGGGTCGGGGGGCAGGTTGGTGAGGTTCAGGCGGTCGGTCATGCGGATCTCGTCTCCGGGTGTGGGCCGGGGGGGGGGGGGGGAGGGGGGGGGGAGGGACCAGGGGGGGGGGGGGGGGGGGGGGGGGGCGGAACATCCTCCAGAATGGATGGA
>NZ_JBVJCO010000013.1:38328-59140 GCF_055588525.1 Kitasatospora sp. NPDC041988 | reverse complement strand
GGCAGCCCCCCCCCCCCCCCCCCCCCCTCCCCCCCCCCCCCCCCTCCCCCCCCCCCCCCCCCCCCCCCCCCCCCCCCCCCCCCCCCCCCCCCCCCGGTGGGGTGGTGGAGAGGGGTGAACCAGCCGTGTGGGTGGGCTAGTTGTTGTTGGTGTCCCACTTCTGCTCGCCGTTGCGGGGGTCCTCGTGGCGGCGGATGTCCTGCTCGTGGACCTGCCGGAACACCGGGCCGATCTCGCCGGCGCTCTGCACGGCCAGCTGGATGTGGGAGTAGACCTCGTTCAGGGCGTCGGCCACCGGGGACTCCAGCGGGAACTCCTGGTCGGCCTTCTCGGCCAGGATCTTGAAGACGTTCGCGATCGACTGGAGGGCGTCGGGGATCTCCTCGCACATCGCGAGGACCTGCATCATCCCGTCGGGGTCGAAGCTGTGGGCCATGGCCTCCATCTCGGCGGCGACCTCGGCGAAGCTGAACGTTGCGGTGGCGTTCACGGGCCCTCCCGGGGCTGAAGTGGTGCTGCTGTCCGTCGAGTTGTGGTTGCGCGGGGCGCGCGGCACGGTGTCCGCGACCGCCCCGGCGTCGGCCTCGGCGGCGGGTTCGAGGTCCTCGGCCGCGGCGAGGTCGGCGTCCAGGGCGGTGGCGATCGCCTGGTCCCGGGCGTCGCGGTCGGCGCGGGCGGTCGCGGTGAGGCGGGCGAACAGGCGCCGGCCCGGGTACATCAGCCAGGGCAGGTTCAGGTACCGGCCGATCGGGGTGGTGACGGCGCCGAGCAGGCCGACCGCGCCGGCCAGCAGCGCGGCCCCCGCGTACCGGGCCCAGTACCGCCAGGCCGAGCGACGCAGCCTCTTGCGCGCCGCCCGGGCGACCGTTCCCTTGCGCATGGCCACCCGACGCTCCCGCACCCGCTGATCCGCCCGGCCGTCCCGCGCGGCCCGGCGCGCCTGGCGCCGTTCCTCGCGGGCCTGCCGCTTCGCCGCCCGAACGGCCTCACGCCCGGTCCGGGCAGCCGGAACCGATCCGGCGGCGCCCGGGCGGCCGGGCCGGGACGCCTCCCGGGCGGCGGCCCTGGCGGCGCGTTTGTGGGCGCGGGTGGCCTCTTTCGCCGTGCGGCGGGCGTCGGCGACGCTACGGCGGGCTGCCCCGTCCTGCACCCGCTTCTCGCGGGCGGTCGGCGCGGCAGCGGCACGCTCGGCGCGCGCGGAACGGACCTGAGCGGCCCGAACCGCCGCCCTCGAACCCACACCCCGCCCGACGCCAACCGCCGCCCTCGAACCCACACCCCGCCCGACGCCAACCGCCGACCGCAGGCCCTGCCTGACAGCACCGGAAGCCGAACCCGCGGTACCGGTGCCCGCTCCGGCCACCGGGCGGCCGCCCCGGGCATGGGCACTGCTGGCCGGGGTGGCCCGGGACGCCGAAGCGGCAGTCCTACCCGCCCCACCCGGCCCGGCGGCCCGGTCCCGAGCACCGGCTGCACCGGGCCCGGAGGCCTGGTTCCGGCTGCCGAGCGGCACCCGGGCGCCGCCGCCGGTGGTGCCGGACGCGCGGAAGAGGCCACCCTGCGCCGGCCTGTTCGCGGTGGCGCCGGTGCGGTTCGCGCTCTGCCCGGCCGGGCGCTTGTTCGTGTTGCGGCGGTTGCGGGCCCGCAGCGCGGCGGCGCCGGTCACGGCCGTCGCACCGCCGGCCAGCAGCGCCAGCACCACCGGCCCGCCCGCCAGCACAGCGGCGGACACGGCACCGACGGCGGTGTTGCCGGTGGCCACCGCGAGCGGGACCGCGGGCAGGCCGCCCCGGGTGTGGGCCAGGCGCGGCCCCTTGCGCCGCCCGGCCGCACCCGGCGCCACCTGCTCCACCACCTGCTCCACGACCTGCTCGCGGGCCGGGGCAGTGGGTGGCCGGATCGGAGCGTCAGCAATCGTCCCGGCCTGCACCGGGGCGAGGGTGTCGGACATGATGGGCCCTCCGTTCTCTGCGGAGTCGGAAAGGCCCGGGACGGCCGCACAGCTTGCCGGCGGACGGCCGTCCCGGGCCGTTGCTGTCGGAGGCTCAGGCGCCCGTGACGGCGGCGGTCAGCTCGACGGAGCGGCACTCGCCCGCGTGCTGGTTGGCCTTCCGGCGGGCGGTGTTGGGGAAGTCGCCGTCGCCGGCGTAGCCGCAGCCCAGGCACGTGTACTTCAGCCAGCCCGGGGTGGTGTCGGGCCGGAGGGCGACGCGGGCGCCGTTCAGGGTCAGGAACACGGCGACGGTGCCGGCGGGCAGCGCGGCCCGGGTCGCGGCGGGGATGGTGTCGGACATCGGGATCGGGTCCTTTCAGGCGGAGGCGATGACGGCGGCGCAGGTCTCGAAGGCGTGGTGCCAGGCCTGGTCGAGGCAGTAGGACCCGTTCATGCCGTGATCGGCGAGGCGGGCGAAGTTGCCGATCCCGACCGCGTCGGCCAGCGCGCGCAGGGGCTCGCGCCGGTCGGCGACGTAGTGGGTGACGGCGGACAGAGCCAGCGCCGTGGCCACCGGGCCCGGCCGCAGCCGCACCCCCAACACACGGGCACCGGCCACCAGGACCAGGCCCTGGGTGGCGGTGTAGGTGGCGACATGGGCGGCACAGGCGCGGCGCCCAGCTGCGCTGGACTGCCCCTGATTGTGGTCGTGCTGGCCCTTGGCGGCGGCCTGGTGGTCGGTCTGAACCCAGTGGTCCGCCACGTCCGCCGCCGCCCGCAGCAGGGCATAGACGGCGGCGAAGCGGGCAGCGCGGGAGCTCATCACGGTGGATCTCCCCTTTGGTCAGGAGTGGTTGGTGGAGAGGTCGACGGCGTCGTCTCAGGAGGGGGTCAGGCAGCGAGGGCGGTGCTGTCGGCGCACGGCAGGCAGATGCCGAGGTGCGTGGGGAGCACGTAGCCGGCGTCCCGGCCGCAGTCGGGGCAGGTCCGCCGGGCGGCGTTGGCCTTGGCGAGGGCGGCGGCCATCGCCGGGGTCATGGGCCGGACGGGCTTGGCGAGGGTGAGCCGATAGAGGTAGGCAGCCCGCACGCCATTGGTGCGGCGGGAGCGCCAGAGGATCTGTCCGGCGACGGGCTGTCCGCCGGGTCGCAGGCCGCGGGCGCGGAGTTGGCGGCGGGTGAGGTAGCCGACCGGGGCCATCCGCCAGGGGTAGGTGGGGGTGCCGCCGTGCCGGTCACCGGTCGGGTCCCAGAATCGCGGGCGTCCCATGGCTACTCGCCGGTGTCGTCGGACGTCGGGATCTCGGCCAGCGAGAGCAGCACCACCCGGACGCCCTCGTACTCGCCGACCGCGCGCAGCCATACGTTCTGGTGGCAGCGCTCGAAGTCGATGCCCGTCGGCTCCATGTCGAGGGTCTCGCGCCAGTGCTCGAACCGGCCGATGGAGTCGCGGAACACCAGGCGCACGCCCCAGCACTGTTCACCCGCGCCAGTCCAGTACTCGCGCAGCTCGAACGCGGGCTGCGGCATGTGCTCGTGGGTGGCCAGCAGCATCAGCACCGCGTACGCGGCGTCTTCCCGGCTGGTCACGAGGCCTTCTCCTCGCCGGAGTCGGGCAGGGTGTAGAAGCCGACGACCTCGATCGGGACGCCGTTGTGGATGCCGTGGGCAGACAGCCACTGGGTGCTGTTGCACTCGCCGTGGTCGCTGGTGGCGGGGTCCAGATCCAGGGCCTCGCGCCACTGCTCGAACGCGGTGAGGCCGCGGTGCAGCGACAGCTTTACGCCCCACGTGCCGAAGGGGACGTCAGAGAAGGAGAGGAAGCGGTGCAGCTCGGGCGAGGCCTCGGGCAGGTCGGTGTGGGCGCTGAGGATGGCCAGCAGGGCGCCGGCGGCGCCGATCTGGGTGTTGGTCTGCATGGCGGGTCCTTCCTGGTCAGGCCGCGAGGGCCTGCGGGTGGTAGCCGGACGCGATGAGGTCGGCGGCGTCGGCGCGGCGCTGGGAGGCGGTGGCGAGAGAGACGCCGAGCGCGGTGGCGATGGTCTGCAGGTCGACGGCATCCGGATTGCCGGCGCCGTCGGCGAGGATCATGCGGGCGACCTTGCGGGTGGCGCGGGCGGACGGGGTCAGCTTCGCCTCGTCCTCCATTTCGAGCGCACGCAGCTCGACTTCAGCCGCGCGGGCATGCGCTTCAGCAGCACGACGGCGAGCAGCCGCGGCTACCTCCTGCTCGTCCGCCTCGGCCCGCTCGGCGGCGGCCGTGTCGCGGTCGGCTTCGGCCACGCGGCGGCGGGCTTCAGCGGCGGCCTCTTCCATTTCAGCCGCAGCGCGGGCCGTTTCAGCGGTGCGCAGACGCGCCTGCTCGACGGCCTCCTGCTCGGCGATCCGGGTCTGCTCGATGGCGGTCGCCTCGTGGTCGGTTTCGGCGGCACGGAGCCGCGTTTCAGCGGCGGCCTGCTCCGTTTCAGCGGCGGCCTGTTCGGTTTCGGCGGCGAGGCGGCGGGCCTCGGCGGCTTCCTGCTCGGCGGTGGCGGCGGCCATCACGGTCTCGGCCTGGTCGAGCCGTTCGGCGGCCTCGGCCTCCCGGCCAGCGGCGACGGTGCGGGCGTGGGCGTGGGCCTTGGCGGTCGCGGTCTCGGCGCTGATGTCGTACCCGGCGGCCTCGACCTGTCCCTGTACCCGCAGGTGAGAGATCCGTGCGGCGGCCTCCCTGGCCTCGGCGCGGGCGGCGACGTCGGCATCGAACGCCTCCTTGCGGTCGGCCCGCAGCCGGGCCCGCTCCTCGGCCTGCGCCGGCAGGGCCAGCGCCTCCTCCACGGACAGCCCGAAGCGGGCCATGGTGAGCGGAAGGCGGGCGTCAGCAGGCGCGTTGCGCCAGTCGCCGTCGTTGTCGCGCTCCAGCATCACGCGGTAGACGACGCCCTCGCGCTCCAGCTCGACCGCGCGGTCGTAGGAGGGAATGCCGTACAGGCGGATCTTGCGGTACATGCGCCAGGACGGCAGCGGGGCGAGGAGCCACCGGTGCAGCGGCACCCCGGCCGACTGGTGACCTGCCTCGATCAGGGTGATCCGGATGACCAGGCGCCGCCCGGCCTCGACCGCCGCGACGAACATGATCGGGATCACGGCGTGCATCGCCGTGCCGGTCGGATCCTTCAGCAGGGGACCGGCGGACGCGGCGTTGAAGTAGATCGTGGCGGCAGTGAAACCGTGGGCCAGCAGCCGGAGCACGGGCCACGGGGTGCCCTTGCGGATCAGGTGCAGGTCCATGGCCAACAGGGCCACGATCCCGGCGTCCACGCCGATCGGGAACGCGTAGCTGAAGTCCCCGAAGCTGTGCCTGAAACCCAGGTCCTTCAGCGCACTGTAGGAGCCGGAGAAACCGATGCCGGCGAGCGTCGCACCGCCGACTGCGGCCAAGGCCGTGAGCACCCGCAGCAGCGCCCCCGACCCCGCCGACAGTGTGGCCGAAGCAGTGGGCCGGGCGGTTGAAGCGACGGCGGCCGGAGTCGAAACGGCCGTCGGCGAAGCCATCGTTGTCACCGCGCACCCCCGGCGGCCTCACCCGTGCGGGAGCGGGTCATCCGGCGCAGGAGCTTGCGGCGCTCGTCGGCGGTCAGGCCGCCGAAGACGCCATACGGCTCCCGACGCTCCAGCGCGTCGGCCAGGCACAGGGACAGCACCGGGCATCCGGCGCAGAACATCCGGGCGCGGCGCTCGGCCCACTCGACGGCCTCCGGGCTCAGCTCCTCGGAGTCCGGGAAGAACAGGTTGCTGTCCGCCCCGGCGCAGGCGGCGCCGCGCAGGTCGCTGCCAGCGTCCGGGGTGTACTCGGCCAGCACAGTGACCGCCGGCCGGGCGGTCAGGTGCGGGGCGATGGTGCCCTTGAGGCGGCGCATCAGGCGGCCACCTTCCAGGTCCGGGCCCTGCTCCGCTCGGCGGTACGCATCAGCGTGGAGGCGAAGCGCGCGGCCGGCGGGTCGAGGTCCCGCAGGATGTCCTGCGCGGCATCGATCCGCGCCAACTGCTCCAGCGGCGACTCGCCCTCGGGGCCGATGAACAGCTCGGCGTCGATGCCGATGCCGAGGGCGAGTTCCGCGAACTCGGCGAGTGTCATGGCCTGCTGGCCTGCGACAATCAGTTTCATGGGTCGTGTGTCCTTCGGTAGGGACGGCCCTGAGCGGCTCCGGTGTTACAGCACCGGGGCCGCAGCCGTGAGGGGGATCGGTGCTCGACGAGCAGCCGCGGAACCCGGCGCACCCCCAGCCTCCTCGCAGGGCGGCCGGTGCGCGTCGGGAGCCGTGATCGCTGGTGGAGCGACCAGAGACGGTGGGCCCCGCCCGCTTTTCAGCGGCGGGGCCGGGTATGGGTTCGGGCCTGGCTCATGACGCAGGCTCCCTTCGGTGAAGCCCGTGCGAGGGGCTGGTGAGTGGGTGCCCGTCCTACGGGCGTCAGGTCTTTCGGGCCTGGTCCGGTGCTTCTCTCTGCTCAGCACCAGCAGGACGGCGCACCCCGTGCGGGCGGTGCTGCGTGGCTCGCTGCCGTCGACGACGTCACCCGGTCGTCTCGGGGGCGGTCTGTCTCATCCCGCCACATGCTTTGGGACTCCGCTGTCCTTCCCCACACCCCGCAAGGGGTGGCATGCCACTGCGTAGGGGGAGGGCTTCGTTCATCACGGCGGTTCACTTTCGGCCCCTCGGCCTAGATGCCTACCGCGACCGCCGCCCTCGCGTCGGTCCCGCACGATCACTGTTCAGTTCTCAAGGAACCGCGCCCCCTTCGGGACGCGTTTGCGCAGCTCAGGGCAGCCCAAAGAAGGCCCCCAAGAGCTGGTGTTGATCGCAGTCGGCTCGCATTTCTGCGGAGCCGCCCTGCTGCGACAAGCCTGTTCCGACGCAGCGCGTCAGACCAATGACGGCTCGTCATATGAGGCTTTTCGCCGAGGCGTTGCCCTCACAACAAACATGGTGCACCTAGTGTCCTAAGTTGGCAAGTGCTTCGCCGCGCCTCACCCGAACGCGGGCTGCGGCACACTGGTGTACTAGGTGCGACACGTTGACTGGAGGATCACTGGTGACCGAGTTTCGAGGCCAGCCGGCCTATCTCCAGCTAGCCGATGACCTGCGGAAACGCATCCGAAGCGGTGAGCTGGCTGCGGGCTCTGCGCTGCCGTCGACACAGGAGCTGATCGATGGCTTCGGCGTGTCGAGCACTGTTGTGAAGAACGCCGTCTCCTTGCTCCGCACCGAGGGCTATGTGATCGGACATCAGGGAAAGGGCGTCTTCGCCCAGTTCCCGCCGCGTCTTGCCGGGCACTCGCCCGGGGCGGCCGACTGGGCGGTGCCGGTACTGCAAGCGGCGCAAGCAGTTGAGCAGGCCCTGCGCGAGTGCCTGGCTGGCGCCGGAGGTGAGGGCGGAAACGCCGAAGCGGCCCTTCAGCGCTGGCGGGAGGCGTTTGACGTGCTCCCGGACAGCGTGAAGGACCGCTTGGCGGAGTAGGTCAGCGACCGGCTCGGCTGGTCGCCGACCAGCCGTCCCGGATCAAGTCGTGGAGCCCAGACCGCTCGGGCTTCCACGCCAATTCGGTTGTGATCCGGGATAGGTCGGCGACGAGCCGCGGCGGCTCCGGCTGCGGCGGCCGGTGAACCACGGGCACGGGCTGACCGGTCACCTGCTCCACGGCGTTTACGATCTCCGCCATGCTCGCCGGAGTCGCGCCCACGTTGTAGGCCCGGTACGCGGCGTCGACGGGGGCGTTGAGGGCGAGGACGTACGCGCGCGCGAGATCGTCCACGTGGACGAAGTCACGGATTGCGCTTCCGTCGCCGTTCATCTCCAGGTGCGGGTGGGGGGGGGGCGCCACGGCGAGCGCCTTCGGGATGATCCGGGACTCGTCGCCGTCCCCGATCCCGCTCACGGATCCCGAGATGTTGAAGCACCGCAGGCTCACCGCCCGTATGGCGCCGCTCTCGCCCCGCTGCCGGATCAGTTCGTCTGCGGCGAGCTTCGACACGCCGTACGGGTTGCTTGGAGCGGGCACGACGTCCTCGCCGATGGGCTGATGCTCCGGCGCCCCATAGATCGCGGCCGTCGACCCGAGGACCACCACGGGGCTGTCTGTGGCTGTCCGGCCGGGCAGGCCATCCAGCAGGGCCGCGGTGCCGTTGACGTTCACGTCGTGGTACTCGTCCGGCTTCTCGAACGACTCACGTACCCGGGTGAGCGCTGCCAAGTGGCAGACGGCGTGGACACCCTCCACGGCCGCTGCAACGGCTTCGCCGTCACGGATGTCGCCGTGGACCACCGTGGCCACCGGCAGCTCGGGAAGCGGCGTTCCCGGTGGCCGATGGGTCAGGGCGACCACCTCGTGGCCCGCTTCGGCAAGCCGTCGGACGACGGCGTTGCCGACGAAGCCAAAGGCGCCCGTCACGAGTACGCGCACGGCGTTTCCTCTCAGTCCAGGATGAGCCCGCGGTGCTGCCATGCCAGGTCAAGGCATGCGGCGGCCGCGGATGCGAGCGGTTCATTGTCCAGCAGGTGGCGAATGTTGGCCTCAGTGAACTCGACTCCGGCGGTGCCGTTCCCGCCAGCAATGACGTTGCCCTCGGTGTTGCGGGACACCATGCCGGCGAACACGGAGTCGTAGACGTCGGCATCGATGACCACGGCGCTCAGGATCTCGCCCGCCAGCGTGAGCGGGTCGAGCCCGATACCGAAGCAGTACGGCCGGACCTTGCCCTCGCGCCGGGCTTGGTTGAGTGTGCGGAACGGCTCCAGCCCGTCGTAGTCGATGGGCTCACCGCTACTGCCATCGGCCTCGGGGTCGCCCAGGAACTCCTCCGCGTACTCCCTGAGGACGTTGCGCCACAGGTTGAAGTCGTTGGACTGGTCCCACGGCATGACCGAGGACGGCTGAAAGACCCCGGCAGGCATGATGTGGTACGTCCCACCTGCGAGCGCCACGTTGCTCGCCGCTCGGTGGTGCAACGGGAACGAGGCCGTCCCGTCCGGAGCCAGCCGGATGGTCAACGTGTCGATGGACGGCAATAGCGGCCGACGGCCGAGGTCGAACGGGTCGCCGACCAGTTCCCGGAACGGGAGCGACGGCCAGTCCGGTGCGTCGATCCACGCGGGATCGCTGCCGGTCGCCAGCCACGCACCCGCCAGTTCGTGTGCCACACCCTCGCAGACGTCCGCCATGTCGAAGTAGGTCGTGTAGCCGAAGGACAGCTTGGGGCGGCCGTCGACCTGGGCGACGTCGAGCAGCCGGAAGCTCGGCCGGTTCACGAACAGCGACGGCCGGTCGACCATCCGGATCGCCTGCGAGTACCGGGCGAAGCGCCCACCGTTCGGAGCGAGCGGCCGGACCCTCTCGGACTCCGGCTCTGCACCCACGATCTCCGGCGGTGCGGTCTGAGTCAGCCAGGTGAGATCGATGTCCCCGAAGTCCAACGGCGTCGGCCACATCCACCCGGCTGTGGTGAGCACCGGGCTGTTCCCGGCCCGGTCCACGTCTGGGTAGAGCCGGGCGGCGGCCCTGGTCAGTTCGCTCCGGTGACGGTTCAGATCCCGGCGGGTCATCCGCCAGTGCCGCTGTTCCTCGACGGCATCCTGCGGACCTACCACTCCGCCAGTGCTGGCCGGCGCGGCGACGGCAACGGCCGCCTCGGCCGCCGGGAGCAGTCCCAACTCGTCCTCGGGAAGCCCCAACGCCTGGGCCAGTCGGCGAAGTTCGTCCATGTCCCGGATCACACGCTTTCCGCGCTCCAGCAGGGACACGTACGACTGGTCGTAGCCGAGCAAGTCGGCCAAGTCCTGCTGCTTCAGCTTGTGCAGCGCACGGTACGCCTTCAGCACGTCAGCGAGGTTGGATCCGTCCGGCGGCGCGGTGCGCTCGGGCGCGCTGGGGAGCCAACTGACCGACTCGACCGCCGAGGGGACCGGCGCCACCAGGCCAGCGGGGCCGATCGTACGGCGGCACGGGCTGCACACGGTGTCGGTGTTGGTGCGGCTCAGCCGGGCACCACAGCGCGCACAGGGGGCGGGGACCTTAGCAGTGATGGTCATGGGGCATCTGTCCCTTCAGGGGATCGACCGATCATCTAGATGAACCGTCTGCGCTGTGGCAGACGGAGCCCGCGCCAGGAGCATTCAACTGCACTGGCGCGCCGTCGGTGAGGAGTTTGATGAGGTGGCCGACCAGGCGGCCTCTACCCCAGAGCGGCTGGCCACACAGCGGCCCCGTTCCTCTGGAGAAATCCTGGAGAAGATCTCGGCTTCGAAGCTTCGTAGCACCAACGCAGACCGACACACAGCAACCCTCTGAGCTGCTGCTTTGGCCGACTGGGCAGGTCAGCGATCTTCCAGGGCCTAATTCGGGACGAAGAGGCCGTGGGTTCAAATCCCGCCACCCCGACCCAGTTAAGAGGGCCCATCGGAGAGATCCGGTGGGCCCTCTGACGTTGCGTGCAGCGGCGACGTGCGGCAGCTGGTCGAGATGCCTGTGAGGCCGTCAGCAGCCCTGGGTCTTGGCGTCGCTCGATGTAGGACTTTCGGCCCAGGCAGCGGCATGCGTAGAGCCCCCGCCGTATGAACGGCAGGGGCCCAGCGAGACCTACATGATCTGGATGTGTTCCCGGATGGCCTCGCTGGCCGCGATGTGGCGAGCGAGGGGGTGCCTGCGGCTTCCCACGCGTTGCGCCCGGCGACCAGCTTCCCGAAGTGGGGGTCGAGCAGATTCCGGCGAAGATGCTGTCCTTCTCGGTCAGCGGGTCTTCTCTGGCCGTCGCCAGGCACCTCTCCAAGATGCAGGAGAAGGCGACGTCATCCAGGGCCCCCACGGCGTGCTCGATTGCGTTGTCACGAAAGGCAGCCGGCTCCTCGTCCTCGGCGGCGCCACGCTCGAAGTAGCTTTCCAGGGTTGTCATTCAGGCCCACCGGAGAACCTCCGGCGGGTGGTCAGCGCTTGGGATGAGGGCGGAACCAGCCGGGGCATCGGTGCGTTCCGTCCTACGAAGATCGCCGAGCGGACCAGGAGGCTCCGATGGTGGGGGAACGTCATGGGGATGAGATCTGCGCGTCCATCGATGCCCTGCGGGTCGACCAGTCCTCTGGTCAGCCTGCTCGTCACCAGCCGATCACGCTGCTGTGGGCGATCGGAAGGGCCGCGGCGGGAAAGTCGAGGCTGGTGCCTTGGGTGGACGCGCGAAGGGAACTCCAGCCGCTGCTCAAGCAGTACGGGCGGCCCGACTCGGACCCATCGCCGCAGTACCCGTTCATTGCCCTGAGCCGGTCGGGTCTGTGGGAGCTCGATGGCGCCACTGGCGAGATCCCGATAGCCCGCGGCTCGGGCGGGCTGCGTTGGCTGAAGGCCACCAATCCACGTGGCGGACTCACCCTCCCGTTCTACGACCTCATGGCCTCCGACCCTGTGATCCGGCAGCGGGTAGTCGATCGGCTACTGAGTCGCTTCTTTGATTCGGAGAGGCCCAACGACCTGTTGCGAGACACCTCGTTGGCGGGGCCGGTCTTCGACGGGTTTGGCGAGGTTCCTGGGATCGAGGTAGGCCGTGTCTTCTCGGACCGGAAGGCGGCCCATGCCGCAGGCTTGCACCGGCAAACCCAGGGCGGCATCTGCGGCACCAAAGATCGCGGGGCTGAGTCCATCGTCGTATCGGGCGGTTACGAGGACGATGAAGACTTCGGCAGCGTCATCATCTACACCGGACAAGGTGGTCGTGATCCGAATACCGGCCAGCAGGTCAGCGATCAGGAGCTTACCCTCGGAAACGCCGCGCTGGTCACTAGCCTGACCACGGGTGCCCCCGTCCGTGTGGTGCGGGGGGCCGGGGGCGATCCTGACCACTCACCCAGGGCCGGCTATCGCTACGACGGACTCTTCCGTGTCGACGAATACTGGTCCGACCACGGACAGTCCGGCCATCTCGTGTGGCGGTACCGGCTCGTCCAGCTCGGAGGTGCAGAGAGTCCGAGCGAGCCTGACCGTCCGGCACTTCGGGAGCCTGCGGGGCGCGAGACCCTCACGCGCCTAGAAGCTGTTGTCCAGCGCATCGTTCGCAGTACCGCGGTGGCCAATTACGTCAAGCGGGTGCACGACTACACCTGCCAGGTGTGCGGAACGCGGCTGCTCACACCCACCAACGCCTACGCCGAAGCCGCGCACATTCGTGGGCTTGGGCGCCCCCACAACGGGCCGGATCGTGCCTCCAACGTGCTCTGTCTGTGCCCCAACCACCACACCTTGTTTGACTTCGGCATGCTGAGCATTGCCGACGACTTGACCATCTCCGACCGGGCCACGGGGTCAACCATGGGGCGCTTGCGCGAAGTTCCATCCCATCAAATCGGTCGTGAGTACCTGGCCTACCACCGGGAGCACCACGCCGTCGCTTGGCACGGACCTATCGAAGACTCGGAGCTATAGACGCGGTACCGCGGAGAGGCAGTCGAACTGGTCCGGTGGCTGCGGCCGCCGGACGTCTCTCTGATCGACATCCGGATGGCCGAGGCGATCGGCGCGGCAAACTCCCGGCCGCCATCGGTGGGGATCGTGGGCTGGGTGGGCCGGGCGGGTGGGGGAGCGGGCTGGGGTGTGGTGTTCCGGGGGCGAATAACATAGAGGTCGTTCTTTTTTGTCTGTCGGACCTTGGGAGCCCCCGGTGGCGAGAGCCCAGCAGGACCGAGCCGTACGCACGCGCGAGACGATCCTGCGGGCCGCCGCCCAGGTCTTCGACGAGTACGGATTCAACGGGTCGAGCGTCAGCCGGATCATCTCCCGGGCCGGGACCACGCAGGGGGCGATGTACTTCCACTTCAGGTCCAAGGAGGATCTGGCCAGGGCGGTCATCGACGAGCAGGCGTCGGACCTCGAACTGCCGGAGGAACCGACCGGGTTGGGCCAGCTCGTCGCCCTGAACCTCTATCTGGCCGACGAGTTGCAGGGCAACGTGCTGCTGCGCGCGGGCGTGACGCTCGCCGTCGAGCAGGGGCAGCTCGGGCTGCGCGAGTTCGGCCCGTACGAGATGTGGGCGGACCAGTTCCGCGCCGAGCTGGAGGCCGCCCGGCAGGCGGGCGAGCTGCTGCCCGACGTCGATGTGGCGGAGGTCGCGCAGCTCCTGGTCGCGGCGTACACCGGTTCGCAGATCATGTCCCACCTGCGCAGCAACCGGGCCGACCTGCCGGAGCGGATCGTCCGGCTCTGGTGGTACCTGCTGCCCGGCATCGCCGCCGCGCCCACCGTGGCGTCGCTGCGGGCCACCCTCGCCGCGCACGCGAACGGGGCCTGACCGAGGAACCGCCCCGGGGGCCGCCTACGCCACCAGGGCCGGCTCGGCCGTATCCCGGGCCGCCGCGACGATGCCCGCCAACGCGGCCCGGCTCGCCCCGAGCACCTGCATCTGCTGGTCCAGCGCCTCCAGCCGGCCTTCGAGCACCTCCAGCATGCACGCCGCCACCGTGCCGTCGCCGCTCACGCAGGGCAGCACGTCGCGGATGGCGCTCGTCGACAGGCCCGCCCCCAACAGGGCACGGATCCGGCGGACCACCGCGGGCGCCTCCGCGTCGTACCGGCGGTGCCCGCCGGCCTGCCGGTGGCTCGTCAGCAGCCCCTGCTCCTCGTAGTACCGCAGCAGGCGGATGCTCACCCCGGTCTGGGCGGCCAGCTCCCCGATCCGCATGTGACCCTCCCCACACACCCTTGAATCTCACATCGATGAGAGATCGTACCGTGACGGGCATGACCACTTCGGAGACCATCACCCAGCCCGACCGCCAGTCCTACGCCATCGGTGGTGACTTGACGGTTCGTCGGATCGGCTACGGCACCATGCGCCTCACCGACACCCCGGACATCCCGCCGGCCGAGGCGGTCGTCTGGCGCCCGCCGACCCCGCGCGCAGAGGCCGTCGCCGTGCTGCGCTCGGCCGTCGAGGCCGGCGTGCAGCTGATCGACACCGCCGACTCGTACGCCCTCGGCGGCAGCGAGGAGCTCATCGCCGACGCGCTCCACCCCTACCCGGCGGGCCTGGTCCTCGCGACCAAGGTCGGCGTCACCCGACCGAGCCCGACCGAGTGGGTGCCGCTCGGCCACCCCGCCTACCTGCGCCAGCAGGCCGAGCTCTCGCTGCGACGGCTCCGGGTGGAGCGGATCGACCTGCTCCAGCTGCACCGGATCGACCCGCTGGTGCCGCTCGCCGACCAGATCGGCGCGCTCAAGCAGCTCCAGGACGAGGGCAAGGTGCGGCACATCGGGCTCTCCGAGGTCACCGTGGCCGAGCTGGAGGAGGCGCTGGAGATCGCCCCGATCGCCTCCGTGCAGAACTGGTACAACCTGGCGAACCGCCGGCACGACGAGGTGGTCGACTTCACCGCGGCGCGCGGCATCGCCTTCCTGCCGTTCTTCCCGATCGCCGTCGGCGGCCACGCCGGCGCGGACAGCCCGGTCTCCGAGGTCGCCCGCGAGCTCGGCGCCACCCCGGCCCAGACCGCGCTGGCCTGGCTGCTGCACCGCTCGCCCAACATCCTGCCGATCCCGGGCACGACGTCCGGCAAGCACCTGGTGGAGAATCTGGGCGCGTTGGCGGTCGGCCTGACGGACGAGCAGTACGCCAGGCTCGACGGCGTCGCGTACGAGGCCGGGACCGCGTCGGACGGGTGACCGGCCCAGGCCGGTGCCGCCTCGGATCGGCGCCTCCTCAGAACAGCGCCGGGAGGTCCGTCCGGGAGGCGATCCCGAGCTTGGGGTAGGCCTTGTAGAGGTGGTGGCCGACGGTGCGGGGGCTGAGGAAGAGCTGTGCGGCGATGTCGCGGTTGGTGAGGCCCTGGGCGGCGAGTCGGGCGATCTGGAGCTCCTGTGGAGTGAGCGCCGTGAGCGCGCCCGCGGGGGCGTCGGCCGGGGCGGGGGCGCTGGTGCCGGTGGCGGTGAGTTCGGTGCGGGCGCGGTCGGCCCAGGGGCGGGCGCCGAGGAGTTCGAAGGTCTCCAGGGCGGCGCGCAGGTGCGGGCGGGCGTCGGTGCGGCGGCGTTCGCGGCGCAGCCACTCGCCGTAGAGGAGCGCGGTGCGGGCCTGCTCGAACGGGCGGTGGGTGCCGTCGTGCAGGTCGAGGGCGGCGCGGTAGGCGGATTCGGCGAGTTCGTCCGGGCCGAGCAGGGCCTGGCAGCGCAGTCGTAGCGCCTCGGCCCACGGCACGGCGGCGGCATGGGCCCAGCGGGCGAACCGCTCGTACGGGTCGGCGGCGCGCTCGGGGGTGCCGAGGCGGACGGCGGCTTCGACCAGGTCGGGGACGGCCCGGGTGCCGCTGACGTGGTGCCGGTAGGGGCCGGTGGTGAGGGCCTGGAGCCGGTCGGCTGCGTCGCCGGCCCGGCCGTGGCCCAGGTCGAGCAGGGCGAGCGCCCACTGGGTCCACGGTTCGCCGGGGGCGGGGGCGGCGGTGCCCGCCGTGCTGCCGGCCGACGCACTGCCCGCCGAGGTGCTGCGGGCCGACGTGCTGCGGGCCGACGTAGCCGTGGTCAGCGCCGTCGCCGTCCGTGCCGTCGCGGTGAGCGTCACGGTCTGCTCGACGTCGCCGGCGAGCGCGGCCAGGCAGGCGAGCAGAGCGCTGAGCTGGCTGACCCACTGGTGCTGCCCGGTGTCGCGGGCGAGGGCGAGCGCCTCGGTGGCGGTGACCTCGGCGTCGCGGTGGCGGCCGTGGAACAGCTCGGCCTCGGCGAGGAAGAACTGGAGCGTGGGCAGCACGCCGACGGCGCCCTTGGCGCGGGCCTCGGCGACGAGTTCGACGGCGAGTTCGACGGTTTCGGCGTCCCGGCCGAGGATCAGCGTCGCGCCGCAGAGCTGGACCAGGTCGCTCGGGGTCTCGGCGCCCGCCCGGCGGGCCGCCGCCGCGGTGTCCCGGGCCGCGGGCAGTGGCCCGGCGGGGCGGCCGAGGGCGGGCAGGACGGCGGCGGGCAGGTGCCGGGCCAGCGGAGTGAGCGGGTCGTCCTCCGGCAGTTCGGCCAGGACGGCGGCGAGCCGGTCGAGGACGGCGACGACCGACTCCTCGCCCGCGTACCAGGCGGCGTGGAAGGCCTGGAGCAGCATCCGGGCGGCGTGCGGCGGCTCGATGCCGGTGCCTGCGGCGTCCAGCAGTAGGCGGTAGGCGGTGGGGTAGGAGCCGCGCCAGAAGTGCGCGGTGGCCCGGACGTGGTCGAGCAGGGCGTGCGCGAAGACGTTGTCGGTCCGGGCGCCGGCCCGTTCGGCGAGCGCCTCGGCTTGGTCCAACTTGCCTTCCTCGGTGGCGGCTTCGGCGGCCAGGACGAGGCGGCGGGTGGCACCGTCGCGGTCGGGGGTGAGGCGGGCGGCGCGCTCGTACGCGGCGGCGGCGCCACCGTGGCCGCCGCGGGCCTCGGCTCGGACGGCGGTGCGTTCCAGCGCGTCGGCGAGTTCGGCGTCGGGTCCGGTGGCGGCGAGGGCCAGGTGCCAGGTCCGGCGGTCGCCGTCGTCCAGCGCCCCACCGATGGCCCGATGGACCGTCAGTCTCTGTTGCAGTGGCGCGCGTTGCAGGATGGCGGCGCGCAGCAGCGGGTGCCGGAAGGCGAGCCGGCGCTCCGCGTCCACGGCCACCAGGCCCGACTCCTCGGCGGGGGCGAGGTGTTCGGCGGTCGCGCCGAGGGCGGCCGCGGCCGCGAGGACGACGTCGAGGTCGCCGTTCTCCTCGGCGGCGGCGACCAGCAGCAGGCACTGGGTGGCCGGCGGCAGGACGGTGACCTGGCCGTGGAAGGCGATCTGCAGGCGGGTGGTGAGTGGCAGCGCACCGGGGGCGGAGCCGGCGGCCTCTTCGGCGGCGGCAGGCAGTTCGGTGAGAGCCAGCGGGTTGCCGGCGGCCTCGGCGAGCAGTCGGCGGCGGACTCCGCCCGTAAGCTCCAAGGTCACTCGGGTGTCCAGGAGTTGGGCGGCCGCCGGCTCGGCGAGGCCGGCGAGCCGGAGTTCGGGCAGGCCCGCGAGCGGCAGCTCACCCCCGGGGCCCGACGCACCCCCGGGGCCCGCCGCGCCCGCGGCACTCCCCGCCGCACCCGCGTCGCGGACGGCGAGCAGCAGGGCGACACCCTCCGCCTGGAGCCGGCGGGCGGCGAGCAGCAGCGCGTCCAGCGAGGCCCGGTCCAGCCACTGCACGTCGTCCACGATGCACAACAATGGTTGGTCGGCGGCCAGTTCGGCGAGCAGTCCGAGGGTGGCGAGCCCGGTGAGCAACCGGTCGCCGGGCGCACCGGCGGGCGTACCGGCAGACGTACCGGCGGGCGCCACGTCGTCGCTCAGGCCGAACGCGCCCTCCAGGGAGCGCCGTTGCGGCCCGGGCAGCACGGAGAGCCGGTCCAGGCCGGGCGCGAGCAGCAGACTCAGCCCGGCGAACGGGAGTTCGGCCTCGTACTCGACGCCCGTGGCCCGGACCACCCGGAACGCGTCGCCGGCCGCTGCCGCCGCGTACTCCAGCAGCGCGGTCTTGCCGATGCCCGGCTCGCCGCGCAGCACCAGCACCCCGCTGCGGCCGTCCCGCGCCCCGTCGAGCAGCGCGTCGACGACGGCCTGCTCCTGTTCCCGCCCGTAGAGCATCCCCATCCCCCGACCCTACTGGCGCGACCTACCTACGCCCCTGCCCGTCCCTGTACCTATCCGTGACAGATTCGCCCGCCGCTCGCCGTCCGTACCTTCATGACCAGCGGGAACGGCCCGCCGAACAGCCAAGCGAAACACGGGAGAAGACCATGACCGACGTCCGGCAGACCACCGTCCAGGCGACCGACCTCCAGCAGCTCGCCGAGCGCTACCTCGCCGCCTGGAACGAGACCGACCCGGCCGCCCGCCGCAAGCTGATCGACCAGGCGTGGGCCGAGGACGGCAGCTACACCGACCCGCTGGCCGCGGTCACCGGCCGGGACGGCGTGGACGCCCTGCTCGGCGAGGCCCAGGCGCAGTTCCCCGGCCTGGAGTTCACCCTCGGGGCGGTCGACGCGCACCACAACATCGCCCGCTTCACCTGGAACCTCGGGCCGGCCGGGGAGGAGCCGCTGGTGATCGGCTTCGACGTCCTGGTGGCGGGCCCGGACGGCCGGATCGCCTCGGTGTTCGGCTTCCTGGACCGCGTCCCGGGCGCCTGAGCCACCGCCGGGCAGCCGCGCCCCACCGCCCGCACCCCGCACGAACGAGCCCCGAGCCGCGCACCCCGCACGACCGAACCCGGCCCGGACCGGTCCGGACCGGACCGGACCGGACCGGCCGCAGAGCCGGACCGGCCGCCGGACCACCGAGCCGCACGGGCGGGCCCGAACCCCGGGCCCGCCCCGCCGCCCCCGTGAGGAGCACCCGAGATGAGCACCGCCCTGCCCACCCGTACGGCCGCCCCGAAGGCCCGGCAGGCCCCCACCGGGACGGGACCCTCCACCCGGGGCCTGCTGCCGGTCGTCCTGACCGCCACCTTCATGACCGCCCTCGACATCTTCGTCGTCAACGTCGCCGTCCCGTCCGTCCAGGCCGACCTGCGTGCCGGGCCCGCGGCCGTCCAGTGGGTGATCGCCGGCTTCAGCCTGGCGCTCGCGGCCGGCCTGATCACGGCGGGCCGGCTGGGCGACCGCTACGGCCGGCGCCGGGTGTTCGCCCTCGGCCTGGCCCTGTTCACGCTCGCCTCGGCCGGCTGCGGCCTGGCCCCGACGGCGGCCGCCCTGGTCGGCGCCCGGGTCGCCCAGGGCCTGGCGGCGGCATTGATGGGCCCGCAGGTGCTGGCGATCCTGCGGACGGCGTTCAGCGGCGCGGCGCAGGCCCGGGCGTTCGCGATGTACGGGCTGACGATGGGCGTCGGCGCGGTGTTCGGCCAGCTGATCGGCGGGGTGCTGATCAGGGCGGACCTCTTCGGGCTGGACTGGCGCAGCTGCTTCCTGATCAACCTGCCCATCGGCCTGGCCGCCCTCGCGATGGTCCGCCGCTGCCTGCCGGAGTCCCGCGCGCCGCAGCGTCCCGGCCTGGACCCGGTGGGCGTGCTGCTGGTCACCGTCGCGCTGACCGGCCTGGTGCTGCCGCTGATCCAGGGCCGCGAGCAGGGCTGGCCGCTCTGGACCTGGCTCTGCCTGGGCGGCTCCGTCGCGCTGCTCGCCGCCTTCGCCGTGCAACAGCACCGCTCGCGCGCCACCGGCTCGCCGCTGGTCGACACCCGGCTGTTCCTGACCCGCTCGTTCGCCGCCGGGCTGCTCGCCCAGCTCGCCTTCTGGCTCGGCCAGTCGTCGTTCTTCCTGGTGCTCGCCCTGTACCTGCAGCCTGGCCGGGGCCTGGACGCGCTGGGTGCGGGCCTGGTCTTCACCGCGATCGGCGTCGGCTACCTGCTCACCTCGACCATGGCGCACCGCGTCGCCGCCCGCCTCGGCCGCCAGGCGGTCGCGCTCGGCGGGCTGCTGATGGCGGCCGGGCTGGGCCTGCTCGGCCTCGCCGTGTACGCCGCCGGGACGACCGGCAGCGTCTGGTGGCTGGCGCCGGGCCTGTTCGTGGACGGTCTCGGCATGGGTCTGGTGATCGCTCCGGTGACCTCCGTGGTGCTGGCCGGGGTGGAGCCGCAACTGGCCGGCTCGGCGGCGGGGGTGGTGGCCACCGTCCAGCAGGTCGCGGGCTCGCTCGGGATCGCGCTGATCGGCATCGTCTACTACGGCGCCGCCGACCCGGCCGCCGGCTTCGGCCGGAGCGTCGCGGTGCTGGCGGTGCTGGAGCTGCTGCTGGCGGGGCTGGTGCAGCTGCTGCCCCGCCGGACGGGCTGAGGGCCGGCCGGGCGAGACTGCGGCACGGTCGGACGGGCTGTGCGCGGCCGGGCGAGACTGCGGCACGGGTCGAACAGACCGAGGGCCGGCCGGGCGAGGCCACGGCACGACAGGGCGGGTGGGCCTCCGGGGCCCACCCGCCCGTTCCGTTCCCTCCCCCCGATCGGGTTGGATGGGTGGATGAGCGAGGAGAAGAGCGCCGTACCGGCGTGGGAGCAGCGGTTCAGGGCGGCCCGGGTTTCCCTGCCGGACTGGGCGGAGGACGCCCCCGACCGGGCGCTGTACGTGTCCAACGCGACCGGCACCTACGAGGTGTACGCCTGGGACCGCGGCGACGACACCCACCGACGGGTGACCGACCGGCCGAACGGCACCACCGACGCCGAGCTGTCCCCCGACGGCGCCTGGGTCTGGTGGTTCGACGACAACGACGGTGACGAGTTCGGCATCTGGCGCCGCCAGCCCTTCGCCGGCCGGCCCGACGGCGCGGACGGCCCCGACGAGGAGGCCGTGCCGGGTCTGGCCGCCTCCTACTCGGCGGGTCTGGCCCTCGGCCGGGACGGCACGGTGGTGGTCGGCCGCTCCACCGACGAGCACGGCACCACCCTGCACCTGCGCCGCCCGGGTGCGGCGGAGGCGGTGGAGATCTACCGGCACGAGGAGTACGGCGGCGTCGGCGACCTCAGCTACGACAGCACGCTGCTCGCCATCGACCACACCGAGCACGGCGACGCGATGCACTCGGCGATCCGGATCGTCCGGCTCGCGGACGGCGCGACCGTCGCCGAGCTGGATGAGGTCACCGGCCGCGACGAGCCGCGCGGGGTGGCCTGCCTCGGCTTCGCCCCGGTCGAGGGTGACACCCGGCTGCTGGTCGCCCACCAGCGCACCGGCCGCTGGGAGCCGATGATCTGGGACGTCGCCACCGGTGCCGAGACCGCGCTGTCGCTCCGCGACGAGCAGGGCCGCGAGCTGCCCGGCGACGTCTCCGCGGGGGGGGGGGGGGGGGGGGGGGGGGGGGGGGGTGGGGAGGGGGGAGGGGGGGGGGGGGGAGGGGGGGGGGGGGGGGTGGGGGGGGGGGCGGAGACAAGG
>NZ_JBVJCO010000013.1:0-38318 GCF_055588525.1 Kitasatospora sp. NPDC041988 | reverse complement strand
CCGTCTTTTCCCCCCCCCCCCCCCCCACACCCCCCCCCCCCCCCCCCCCCCCCCACCCACCCCCCCCCCCCCCCCCCCCCCCCCCCCCCCCGCCCCCCCCCCCCCCCCCCCCCGCTGCTGGTCGAGCACGAGTACGAGGCGCGCAGCGAACTGTTCTCGTACTCGCTGGAGGAAGCCCCAGGCAATGGCGGCCGCCTGACCCGGCTGGAGACCCCGCGTGGCACCGTCGGCGGCGCCACCCCCCGCCCGGACGGCACGGTGGAGTTCCTCTGGTCCTCCGCCGCCGAGCCGTCCGCCGTCCGCTCCACCGCCGGCACGGTCGTGCTGCGGGCCCCCGGCTCGGTGCCGCCCGGTTCGGTGCCGGTCGAGGACGTCTGGGTGGACGGACCGGGCGGGCGGGTGCACGCGCTCGTCCAGCGGCCGGCCGGGGCCGGCCGGGGCGACGGCCCGTTCCCGACCGTCTTCGAGATCCACGGCGGGCCGACCCACCACGACAGCGACTCCTTCGCCGCCGGGCCGGCCGCCTGGCTGGACCACGGCTTCGCGGTGGTCCGGGTCAACTACCGCGGCTCCACCGGCTACGGCCAGGCCTGGACGGACGCCCTGCGCGAGCGGGTCGGCCTGATCGAGCTGGAGGACATCGGCGCGGTCCGCGAGTGGGCGGTGGCGAGCGGCCTCGCCGACCCGGACCGGCTCGTCCTCAGCGGCGGTTCCTGGGGTGGCTACCTCACCCTGCTCGGCCTCGGCGTACAGCCGGAGAGCTGGGCGCTCGGCGTCGCCGCCGTCCCCGTCGCGGACTACCTGACCGCGTACGACGACGAGATGGAGGCGCTGAAGTCGCTCGACCGCACGCTCTTCGGCGGCACCCCGCAGGAGGTGCCCGAGCGCTGGACGGCCTCCTCGCCGCTCACCTACGTCGAGCGGGTCCGGGTGCCGGTCTACATCAGCGCCGGGGTCAACGACCCGCGCTGCCCGATCCGGCAGATCGAGAACTACGTCGAGCGGCTGGAGCAGCTCGGCACGCCGCACGAGGTCTACCGCTACGACGCCGGGCACGGCTCCCTGGTGGTGGAGGAGCGGATCAAGCAGCTGCGGCTGGAGATCGACTTCGTCCGGCGCCACCTCGGCGCGGACGGTGTCGGGGAGAATCGGGCCGAAGGGGCGGCGGCCGTCGCGCCGACGGACGGGGGGACCGGGTGAGACGTCTGCTGGCGGTCATGGGGGTGGGGGTGGCCGGGGCCCTGGTGCTCACCGGCTGCTCGGGTCAGGACAGCGGCAGCGGAGCGGCCTGCCCGCCGCCCGCGTCGCCGTCCACGCAGCCGACGGCCTCGGCCACCGCTTCGGCCACCGCTTCGGCCACGGCTTCGGCTTCGGTCAGGGCTTCGGCCTTCGGGGGCGCTTCGGCGGGCGCATCGACGGGGAGCCTCGCCGTGCAGGCCGCCTTCCGCACGGTGGAGGCCGGTGAGGGCGACGACGGCGTGGTCGTGCTCGCCAAGTCCGGCTCGAAGTCGTCCGCGTCGAAGGGCTCGAAGGGCTCCAAGAGCGGACGCAAGGTGCGCCACCACACCGACCACGACGATGACGACGACAGCGGGAGCGGCAACGGCAGCCGGTGCGACCCGCCACCGTCGGGTTCGCCGTCCTCGTCGCCGTCCGGTACGCCGTCCGGTACGCCGTCGCCGTCCCTGTCGGCCACACCGGCCAGGCCTGCGACGCCGTCCCGGCTGGCCGTGCCGTCCGTACCGCCGGCGAAGCCGACGCGCTGAACCCCTGCCGAGGGGGCTACTCCAGGACCGGGTCCAGCCCGAGGACCCGGTCCTGTTCGGCCTCCGCCTCGCGGCGCGCCAGGCGGAACCACATGAAGACGACGAAGCCGCCGAAGACGAACCACTCCAGCGTGTAGCCCAGGTTCTGGAACGCCCGCAGGGTGAGCCCGTTGCCGCCCTGGGGCTGCACGGTCGGCACCGTGGTCAGCCCGGCCGGCGCCGCGTCCGCGGACACCCAGCCGTCGTACCAGCCGTCGTAGGACAGCTTGTTGACCAGCGCGGCCTGGTTGATCGTGCCGAGCTGTCCGGCCGGGAGGCCGCCGGCCACCGCGCCGTTGCTGCCGCTGCTCTCGCCGGCCTGGAGCCGCCCGGTCACCGTGACCTCGCCGGCTGGCGCCGCCGCGGCGGTGGCTCCGCCCGCGGCGGGCGTGCCCGGCGCCCAGCCCCGGACGACGGCGACGGTCCGGCCGTCCGCGGTGCGCAGCGGGGTGAGCACGTAGTAGCCCTGCTTGCCGTCCAGCACCCGGTTGGGGACGAGCAGTTGGTGTTCCTGGTCGAAGGTGCCGGCGACGGTCACGGCCCGGCCGACGGTGTCGGTGGTGACCTGCGGCCGGTCGGCGCCGAGCAGTTCGCCGAGCGGACTGGCCGCTCCGGCGTCCCCCGCCGACCTGCTGATCTCCTGGTGCGAGGAGACCTTGTCCTCGAACCGGCCGAGCTGCCAGGTGCCGAGCCAGACGCACACCGCAACGGCCGCGACGGCCAGCGCGGTGCCGCTCAGCCAGCGCGGGGTGAGGAGGAACCGGTACACACCACCACGGTAACCATTCCTCACGCTCCTCCCGACCACAGGGGTCCGCCTGCCGCACGAGAAGTCGGCCGGGCCGACTTCCCGTACGCGGGGCGCGGCAGGTGTGCCTGGGGCTCAGCCGGCCGAAGGGGAGGTGGTCGGGGTGGGCGCCGGCGGGGCCTGGAGGGGTTGGGGGGCGGTGCGGTAGACGGTGCCCGCGCAGGCGCCCGGGAGGCCGACCGTCGCGGTGGACGGGCTGCCCGGGGCCGGGGTGTGGGCGAGGGTGACGGTGGGCGGCGGCGTGCTGGGGCCGGCGGTCGGGGTGGCCGTGGGGCTCTGGGCCGTGGTCGGACCGGCCGTCGGCGTGGTCGTCGCCGGGGGCGCCGCGCTGGGTGCCCGCGAGGAGCCGGCCGCCGGGCCTGCGCCGGTGGAGCCGCCGGAGGCTCCGGCCTGCGCCCCCGAGGTGCTGCCCTGGCCCGACCCGGCGGCCACGGCCGATCCGCCCTGGCCGGCCGTTGCGCTGGGCGTGGAACCGCCCGGGGCGGGGCAGCCGCCGGCGTCCGGCACCCAGCCGAAGTCCACCCGGTACCCGGCTTGCGGCGCCAGCAGCAGCCCCTGGCCGGCGCCGTCCCCGGCGGCGGGCGAGGCGCCCGCGGCCGTTGCGACGGCGGGCAGGCCGGTCGCCGGGTCGCCGGCCGTGTGGTCGGTCACCCGGATCCGGGCGGCGTCCGTCCCGGTGACGCCGATGACCGAGACCGCTCCCGGCCCGCCGAGCCGGCAGGCGTGCCCGGAGGTGTTGAGCACGGTGAAGTATCCGTAGATCCGCCCGTCGGCGTCGGCGGTGCCGACCTGGGCGGTGCCCTGCCCGAGGTCGCCGCGGGTGCAGAGCGGCACCAGTGTGCCGCCGCCGGTGCTGGTGGCGGTGGCGGGGGTGACCGCGCCCGGGCCCGCGTCGGTGGTGCTCGCCCCGGGGCGCGGCGGGGCGCTGGCGGAGCCGGACGGGCCGGCGCCGGTGCCGGTCCCGCTCGTGCCGGCGTGCGGCGTCTGGTTCGGGCCGGCCGAGTCGCCACCGGCCGTGGTGCCTCCGGCGGAGGCGGAGGCCGTCCCGTCGGCGGCGCTGGGCGAGCCGGGGCCGCCGGAGAGGTCCAGGTGGTCGGCGTCGTGCAGGGCGGGCAGTGCGATGGCGACGGCGAGTGCCAGTGCGGCGGCGCCGGTCCAGGCTCCGCGTACGGCGGCCCGGCGGCGGGGTACGGCGCGGCGGATGTGGTGCAGTCCGCCCGGGTCGGGCTGGAGTTCGGACACCGCGCGTTGCATCAGTTCGCGGACCAGCCGCTCCTCCGCGTTCAGCCCGTCCGCGTTGGGCCTGCCCGGGTTCGGCGGCCCGCCTGCGCCGGCCAGGCCTCCCCTGTCGTCAGCCATGCCCGGCCTCCATCTGGACCCGCAGCGCGGCGAGCCCACGCGAGCCGTACGCCTTCACCGAACCGAGCGAGATGCCCAGGGTCTCCGCGACCTGCGCCTCCGTCATGTCCACGAAGTAACGCAGCACCAGAACCTCCCGCTGACGGCGTTGCAGACCCCGCAGCGCGGCCTTCAACTGATCGCGCTCCAGCGCATCGTAGGCTCCTTCTTCTGCACTGGCCATGTCAGGCATGGGCTTCGGCAGCAGCCGCAGGCCGAGGATCCGGCGCCGCAGCGTGGACCGGGACAGGTTGACCACGGTCTGCCGCAGATAGGCGAGCGTCTTCTCGGGCTCGCGCACCCGGCGCCGGGCCGCGTGGACCCGGATGAACGCCTCCTGGACCACGTCCTCACAGGTCGAGAGGTCGTCGAGGAGCAGCGCCGCCAACCGGAGCAGCGAACGGTAGTGGGCCTGATAGGTCTCGGTGAGCAGATCCTCGCTGGTGCCCGCGCTGGTACCGGCACCGGAGTCCGCCGGGCCGGGTGCGACCGCCGTCATCTGGCTTTCTTCCGGCCTATCCGCAGGCCGATGGGCGCGCGGAGGGAACGTCACCGCGGCCGTTGCCGAGATGCCCGCCCCTGCCCCCACCATCACGTTCGCCACGCCCGTTGGACACTCGATCCCCTGTCATGGTTGCCCAGCCCACGGGACATTCTCGCCCATGGGCCGAAGCCGCCTCCAGGGGGATTCGGGCGGATTCCGTGACCGACTGTCCGGAGGCGGGGACCGACCCGTCCGAAAACCGGACGAAACGACAACCGGACCGTCGACGGAACGCCAGTCGGCCGGACGGCGGAGCGTCGGCGGAACCTCGGCCGACACGTCGGCGGAACGTCAGCCGAAGCGTCACCCAGTACGTCGGCGGAGCGTCAGCCGGACAGCTCGCCCGCGACCAGTTCGGCGATCTGCAGGGCGTTGAGCGCCGCCCCCTTGCGCAGATTGTCGCCGCAGAGGAAGAGGTCCAGCGCGGCCGGGTCGTCCAGCGCCCGGCGGACCCGCCCGACCCAGACCGGGTCCGTCCCGACCACGTCGTTGGGGGTGGGGAACTCGCCCGCCGCCGGATCGTCGTAGAGCACCACGCCGGGGGCGTCCCGGAGGATCTCCTGGGCGTGCTCCTGGGTGACCTCGCGCTCGAAGACGGCGTGCACGGCCAGCGCGTGGGTGCGCACCACCGGGATGCGGACGCAGGTCGCGGAGACCTTGAGGCCCGCCAGGCCGAGGATCTTGCGCGACTCGTCGCGGATCTTCAGCTCGTCGGACGACCAGCCGCCGTCCACCAGCGAGCCGCTCCACGGCACCGCGTTGAGCGCCAGCGGGGCGGCGAACGGGCCGTTGTCGGCGATCACCGCGCGCAGGTCGCCGGTGTGCTCGCCCACCTCGGTGCCGGCGACCAGCCCGACCTGCTCGCGCAGCGCGTCCACGCCGGCCCGGCCCTCGCCGGAGGCGGCCTGGTAGGAGGCGACGACGAGTTCGCTGAGCCCGTACTCGGCGTGCAGCGCGCCGAGCGCCGCGATCATCGTGAGAGTGCTGCAGTTGGGGCCGGCGACGATGCCGCGCGGGCGCAGCCGGGCCGCCGCCGCGTTGACCTCGGGGACGACCAGCGGGACGGCGTCGTCCATCCGGAACACCGCGGAGTTGTCGACCACCACGACACCCTTGGCGGCCGCGATCGGCGCCCAGCGCGCGGAGACCTCGTCGGGTACGTCGAAGAGCGCGATGTCGATCCCGTCGAAGACCTCCTCGGCGAGCGGGAGCACCTCGACGGGCTCCCCGCGCACGACCGGCTTGCGGCCGGCCGAGCGCGGGGAGGCGACGAGGCGCACCTCGCCCCAGATGTCCTGACGGAGTGAGAGCAGGCCGAGGAGTACCTCGCCGACCGCGCCGGTGGCGCCGACGACGGCGAGGTTCGGCCGCCGGGTCATCGCCCGGTGCCGCCGTAGACGACCGCCTCGTCCGACTCGCTGTCCAGCCCGAAGGCAGTGTGGACGGCGCGCACGGCCTCGTTGACGTCGTCGGCGCGGGTGACGACCGAGATCCGGATCTCCGAGGTGGAGATCAGCTCGATGTTGACGCCGGCCTCGGAGAGCGCCTCGAAGAAGGTCGCGGTGACGCCCGGGTTGGAGCGCATGCCGGCCCCGACCAGGGAGATCTTGCCGATCGCGTCGTCGTAGCGCAGCGACTCGTAGCCGATGCCCTCCTTGACCCGGCCGAGCGCGTCGATGGCCTTCTGGCCCTCGGTCTTCGGCAGGGTGAAGGAGATGTCGGTCAGGCCGGTCGACGCGGCGGAGACGTTCTGCACCACCATGTCGATGTTGACCTCGGCGTCGGCGATGGCGCGGAAGATGCGCGCCGCCTCGCCCGGCTTGTCCGGCACGCCGACGACCGTGACCTTGGCCTCGGAAGTGTCGTGGGCGACTCCGGAGATGATGGCCTGCTCCATCTCGCCCCCTTCGGGCATGTTCGGGTTGTCGTTGCTGACGATCGTCCCGGGAAGGCCCGAGAAGGACGAGCGTACGTGAATCGGGATGTTGTAGCGCCGCGCGTACTCCACGCAGCGGTCGAGCAGCACCTTGGAACCGGACGAGGCCAGCTCCAGCATGTCCTCGTACGCGATCCAGTCGATCTTGCGGGCCTTCTTCACCACGCGCGGGTCGGCGGTGAAGACGCCGTCCACGTCGGTGTAGATCTCGCACACCTCGGCCCTGAGGGCCGCGGCGAGGGCGACGGCGGTGGTGTCCGAGCCGCCGCGGCCGAGCGTGGTGATGTCCTTGCTCGTCTGCGAGACGCCCTGGAAGCCGGCCACGATCGCGATGTTGCCCTCGTCCAGGGCGGTGCGGATGCGGCCCGGCGTCACGTCGATGATGCGCGCCTTGTTGTGGACGGAGTCGGTGATGACGCCGGCCTGGCTGCCCGTGAAGGACTGGGCCTCGTGACCGAGGGATTTGATCGCCATGGCCAGCAGCGCCATGGAGATGCGTTCTCCAGCGGTCAGCAGCATGTCGAACTCACGGCCGGCAGGGATGGGTGACACCTGCTCCGCGAGTTCGATGAGCTCGTCCGTCGTGTCGCCCATCGCGGACACCACGACGACGACCTCATGGCCGGCCTTCTTGGTGTCGACGATTCGACGGGCCACGCGCTTGATGCCCTCGGCATCCGCAACGGATGAGCCGCCGTACTTCTGCACGACAAGGCCCACGTGCGCTCCTCGACTTGTGTCGTTTCCGGGGGCCCGGGGGCCCCCGCACCCCCGGGTGGCGGGGGTTGTGCGGTCGGCGCCAGTCTACCGAGCAGGGGTGGCGCGACTGTCGCTTTCCATATGATGAGACGCCCGTTTCAGCAGGTGGGCGGCGGTACGGGGCCGGCCACCGGCAGGTCTGCGGGGTATCCGGGACGGCCCCGAAGAATCGGCGGACGAACGGACGGCGGCCCCGGGGTTTTCCCTTCCGGCCTCGGAGCCTGAGGCGTGCGTCACAATCCGTCCTCCGCTGCCGTGGTCCTGCCGTCCGACCTCCGCTGCCGGTCCTACCGTCCGAGACCCAGCTCGGCCGCCATCAGGTCACCGGCCTGCTGCTCCAACTGCTCGTCGGTGAGCCCGTCGTCGTCGGTGTCCGCACCGTCCGGCACCGCCCCGAGCGGGCTGTCCAGCCTGACGTGGGCGATCAGCGACTGCAGCGCCCGGAGCACCGCCGAGCAGGTCGTGCCCCAGTTGGAGAGGTACGAGAACTGCCACCACCAGAGCGCCTCGCTGACCCGCCCCTCGCGGTAGTGGGTGAGCCCGTGCTGGAGCTCGCTGACCACTCCGGCCAGGTCGTCCGAGATCCGGAACGCGTTCGGCTTCTCCGGCGGCCCGTACGGGTCGAAGACCTCGTGGTAGACGTCGATCGGCGCGAGCAGCTCGGCCAGCCGCTCCCGCAGCTGCTCACCGTCCGGCTCCGGCCCTGCGTCGGGCTCGAAGCGGTCCTCGGGGACGACGTCCTCGATGGCACCGAGCCGGCCGCCGGCCAGCAGCAGCTGCGAGACCTCCAGGAGGAGCAGCGAGACCGCGCTGCCGGGCTCGTCGCCCTTGGCGACCTCGGTGACGGCGAGCACGAAGCTCTCCACCGAGTCCGCGATCTGCACCGCGAAGTCGTCCGGCTCCGAACCGTGCGCGTGGATGTGCGGGGCGTGCAGGTCCTGCTGCGGGTCGGCCAGGTGGGGGCCGCCCTGGTGGGGCGGGTGGGGCTGCTGGTTGAGCGTCCGGTCAGACATCGAGCAGTCGTCTCCCTTCGAAGGCGCGACCGAGGGTGACCTCGTCCGCGTACTCCAGATCCCCGCCGACGGGCAGACCGCTCGCCAGGCGGGTCACCTTCAGGCCCATCGGCTTGCAGAGCCGGGCCAGATAGGTGGCGGTCGCCTCCCCCTCCAGGTTGGGGTCGGTGGCCAGGATCAGCTCGGTGACCGTGCCGTCCGCGAGGCGCGCCAGCAGCTCGCGGATCCGCAGGTCGTCCGGGCCGACGCCCTCGATCGGGCTGATCGCGCCGCCCAGCACGTGGTAGCGGCCGCGGAACTCGCGGGTGCGCTCGATGGCGACGACGTCCTTGGACTCCTCGACCACGCAGATCACCGCGAGGTCGCGGCGCGGGTCGAGGCAGACGCGGCACTGCTCGGCCTCCGCGACATTGCCGCAGACCGCGCAGAACCGGACCTTGTCCTTGACCTCCAGCAACGCGTGCGCCAGCCGGCGCACGTCGGTGGGGTCGGCCTGCAGGACGTGGAAGGCGATCCGCTGCGCGCTCTTGGGCCCGACGCCGGGCAGCCTGCCCAGTTCGTCGATCAGGTCCTGAACCACGCCCTCGTACACGTCGCGCCTTCCCTCGGGTTGGTCGGTCTCGGCTGGTCGCTGGGGCACCCGTTCGGGTACTCCGGTGCCATCATCCAACGAATCGGGCGCCGGGCGCACCGCCCGACGCCCTACTCCCGCATAAATCACACAGGTCTGTCGTCTGACCTTCAGACCATCATGACCTCGGACTTTCCCGACCGCTCGGGCAAGCTCCGCAGGTCAGAACGGCAGACCCGGGATACCGCCGCCCAGGCCCTGGGTCAGCGGGCCCATCCGCTCGGCCTGCATCTTCTGCGCGGCCTGGTTCGCATCCCGGACCGCCGCCAGGATCAGGTCGGCCAGGGTCTCGGTGTCCTCCGGGTCGACGGCCGCCGGGGCGATGGTCAGGGCTACCAGCTCACCGGCACCGGTCACCGTGGCCTCGACCAGGCCGCCGCCCGCCGAACCGTTCACCTTCGTCTCGGCCAGCTCCTGCTGGGCCTTGGCGAGGTCCTGCTGCATCTTCTGCGCCTGCTTGAGCAGCTGCTGCATGTTGGGCTGGCCACCACCGGGGAACACGGGTCACTCCCTTGCGTTCGGGTTCGTCTTGCTTCGTCCACGTCGTCGGCGTCGTCGCATGCGTCATCTACGTCGTCTGCGTCGTCGCCTGACGTCGTCGCGACGAGCCTACGTGGTGCCCGCCCGTCAGCCGCCGCTGTGGCGGATCTCCTCCAGGACCGTCGCCCCCAGCTCGCGGATGATCAGCTCCTGGCCGGAGAAGGTCTCCTCCTTGAGGTCCGGGTCGTCCTCCTCCGGGATGTCGTCCTCCAGGGCGACCGCCGGGGCGGCTGGCGCGGCCGGCCGGGCCTGCACGGGCGGAGCCGGCGCCATCGGGGCGGCCGCTGCGACCGATGCCGACGGGGGTGCGGCCACGGGTGCGGGCGCGGGGGACGGGACGGGCGCCGGTGCGGCGGCCTGCATCGGGGGCGCGGACGCCGCCGGACGCGCCGGGGGTGCACCCCAACCGCCGCCACCGCCGCTGCCGAAGTTCCCGCCGGCGGCCGGGGCGGTGCCTCCGCCTCCGCCGCCCGCCACCCCGCCGGACGAGCCGCCCGAGGGGTCGACGATGCACTCGATCCGCCAGTCCACGCCGAGCGCGTCCGACAGCGCCTGGCGCAGCACGTCGTCGCTGTTGCTGCCGACGAAGCTGTCCCGGGCGCCCGCGTTGATGAACGACACCTGGAGCACGCTGCCGTCGAACCCGGCCACCTGGCCGTTCTGGCTGAGCAGGATCCAGGTGAAGCGGCGGCGGTTCTTCACCGCCTCCAGAATCTGCGGCCACATCTGCCGGATCTGCGCGGCACCCTGTTGCGCGGCACCCGACGGCTGCCCGCCGACCGGTGCGGCTGCCGGGGCAGCCGTGGGCGCGGGGGCCTGGACGGGCGCGGGGGCCTGAACGGGCGCGGGCGTCGGCTGCGGCACGCCCTGCGCGGGTGCCGGCTGGGCGGGCGCGGGCGCGCCACCGGCCGGCGGGAAGCTGCGCGGAATCGGCCACGCCCCGGGCGCGGGCCCGGCCGGGGCCGGAGCGGGCGCCGCCTGGACGGGGGCCGGCTGGACGGGGGGTGCCTGCACCGGCGCGGCCTGCACCGCCTCCACCGGCACCGGGGCATCCTGCACGGGCGCCGCGACGGGCGCGGGCATGGCCGCCATGGATGTCGCGGGCGCCATCGGCGCCATCGGTCCGGCCGCCGGAGCCGCGAAGCCCCCGGCCGAGGCCCGGCGCTCCAGCTTGTCCAGCCGCGCCTGCAACGACAGCTCGTCGCTGTACGCACCCGGCAGCATCACCCGGGCGCAGATCAGCTCCAGCTGGAGCCGCGGCGCCGCGTTCCCCCGCATCTCGGTCAGCCCGGTGTTGACGATGTCCGCCGCCCGGCTCAGCTCGGCCGCCCCGAAGGCGTCCGCCTGGGCCTGCATGATCGCGACCCGGTCGGCCGGGGCGTCGATCAGCCCCTTCTCCCCCGCGTCCGGCACAGTGGCCAGGATCACCAAGTCCCGCAGGCGCTCCAGCAGGTCCGTCACGAACCGGCGCGGATCATGCCCGCCCTCGACCACCCGGTCGATCGCCTGGAACACCGTCGCCCCGTCGTGCGCGGCAAAGGCGTCCACCACCTCGTCCAGCAGCGCCGAGTCGGTGTACCCCAGCAGCGCGGTCGCCATCTGGTACGTCACACCGCCCTCGCCGGCACCCGCGAGCAGCTGGTCCATCACCGACATCGAGTCACGCACCGACCCGGCACCGGCCCGCACCACCAGGGGGAAGACGGAGTCCTCCACCTGGATCTGCTCCCGCCCGCAGACCTCCGCCAGGTAGTCGCGCAGCGTCCCCGGCGGCACCAGCCGGAACGGATAGTGGTGTGTCCGGGAGCGGATCGTCCCGATCACCTTCTCCGGCTCCGTCGTCGCGAAGATGAACTTGAGGTGCTCCGGCGGCTCCTCCACCACCTTCAGCAGCGCGTTGAAGCCGGCCGAGGTCACCATGTGCGCCTCGTCCAGGATGAAGATCTTGTACCGGCTGTGCACCGGCGCGAAGAACGCCCGCTCCCGCAGCTCACGCGCGTCGTCCACACCACCGTGCGACGCGGCGTCGATCTCGATCACGTCGATCGACCCGGGCCCGCCCGTCGCGAGGTCCCGGCAGGACTGGCACTCCCCGCACGGGGTCGGCGTCGGCCCCTGCTCACAGTTCAGACAGCGGGCCAGGATGCGCGCGCTCGTCGTCTTCCCGCAGCCGCGCGGGCCGCTGAACAGATACGCGTGGTTGACCCTGTTGTTGCGCAGGGCCTGCTGGAGCGGAGCGGTCACGTGCTCCTGCCCGATGACCTCGGCGAAAGTCTCGGGGCGATAGCGGCGGTACAGGGCTAGGGACACACCACCGACGATATCGGGACGGGCCGACAAACGCGTCGCCCCTCAACCGGGCCACCCCGCCCCCGGGAACGCAAAGACCCCCCGTGCACCCGCCAGAGCCCTCCTACCCTTGCTGCCTTCCGGCCCTGGGGGGGTTCAGAGAGATAACGCCACACGAGGGGCTGCCCCCAACAGTACCCGATCCCAGCCCTCCACCTCCACCACCCCGATCCGCAGGTCACACCCTGCCCCCGCCTACGAGATACGTGGTCGCGACCACCCCTGAACATGTACTAAGCTCTCCCACGGAGGATTCGCCTAGAGGCCTAGGGCGCACGCTTGGAAAGCGTGTTGGGAGCAATCCCTCACGAGTTCGAATCTCGTATCCTCCGCCGGCAGAAGGCCCGGACCGTTTCGACGGCCCGGGCCTTCGTCGTTCCCATGGGCCGACACGCAGCCTCCACGCACGGGACACGCCCCCCTCCGCCATCCGCAGGGCGCGCCATCGAGGCCTGCACCTTCATGCCGCCACACGGTCGAGCACAAGTCCGACGCACGCCCCACGCGTTACTTCGGAATGTATTCCGAAGTAACGTCGGAGGCATGTCGACTCCCACGGTCTCGTTCTCTGATCTTTCGAAGAACTCCAAACGGGTCGCCGACACCGTGGAGCGGGCCCAGCGCGTCCACGTCTCGCGCCGCGACGGTGAGGATCTCTACCTCACCACCGCGCGGCACGACCGCCAGCGCGAGGAGACCGCCGATGTCACCGCGCGCCTGCTCGCGGCCCTGATCAGCAGCGACGAGGGGGCGCGTGCGGTGCTCCTCGCTCTGCCCACGGTCTTTCCCTGGACCCGGCACCTGTCCGCAGAGGAGGTGCGGGAGTTCGTCGTCGACCTCGTGGACGGCACTCGCGATGTCGTGGAGCTGGACGTACACGCCAACCTGCACCGCGTCATCGTCGAGTGGCGCGCCACCGCGAGAATCCTGGCCGACCCCGAACTGACCACGCAGCTCTCCGCACGTCTCCCCGGCGAGGATCACGGCGAGGTCTCCGCGCCATGAGCCCGAAGCGCGGCGACGACGTCGCACCGCCGCCCGTCGGCGACGAGTGGCGGCTCCGCTTCGCCACAAGCGAAGCAGCCAAAGGCTGGGGCGATCTCTGCACCGAGGCAGCGGGCAACACTCGCCGCTGCTTCGAAGCCCTGCGCACCAACCCGCTGTCGATGAACGATCCGGATCGACAGCATCGGCTGCGCGGTCGCCTCGCCACCCGCGACCTCGGGGGCGACGAACTTCCCCAGTGGGAGTACGAGGTGACCGCCGGCGGGCGGGTGCGCTACCTCGTCGACGAAGTCAAGCGGACCGTCCACCTCGTGTATGCCTCCACGCGACACCCGAAGGACACCGACAGCTGACTGCGTTCACGAGAAATTGAGAAGCGTGTTGGGAGCAATCCCTCACGAGTTTCGAATCTCGTATCCTCCGCCGGCAGAAGGCCGGACCGTTTCGACGGTCCGGGCCTTCGTCGTTCGCGGCCTGTTCGTCGTCGTCGGCCGGTTCGCCGGGGGCGGCTGGGGCGCATCAGGGCGCGGGGGCCGGGGCTGCGGTCTCCCAGGCGAAGCCGTCCGGGTCGGTGAAGGGCGCGGCCGCACCGCCGATCGCGAGCCGGTGTGATCCGGTGCCGTCGGGAGAGACGCCGGCGTCCTTGGCAAGGGCACGGCGCTTGTACAGCCCCAGCTTGACGGGGCTCGACCCGGCGGCGAACTCGACGTACATACCGCCGAAGCTCTTCGCCACGGCGAGGCCCCGGCCGACGTAGAAGCGCTTGCTCGCGGTCACGTCCGCGACGCCCAGCAGCAGCACCATCGAGTCGATCTGCCGGGTGGCCGGGCCGGTGTCCTTCTTCGCCGACGTCGCGACCTTCCAGATCGTCCCGTCCGGGGCCTGTACGACGCCGCCGTAGCCCCAGAGCGACTTGGCGGCGGGCTTCAACGACGTGGCACCGGCGCCGAGGGCCGCGTCGATGAGGCCGTTGACGGTGGCCGGCTGCGACACCGTCAGCGACAGTGTGAAACCGCGGAAGCCGGTCACCGGTGGCTGCGAGGCCCGCAGGCACAGCTGCGGGCCCAGGCCGAAGGCGGTGGCGTAGAACTGGTCGGCGGCTGCGTGGTCGGCCACGTCGAGGGTGACGGATTCGATGGAAGTCATGACTGTGAAGCTAGTTGCGGCCCGGTGGCCGGTGCTTCTCGATTCCTGACCGGTCTGGTCAGCTGTCGCGCGACGCACCCGGCCTGGTGGCGCCGGACTGTCCGGTCGGCGTCACCAGGCCGTTCTCGTAGGCGATGATGACGAGGTGGACCCGGTCGCGGGCGTCGAGCTTGGCCAGCAGCCGCGTCACGTACGCCTTGACGGTCGCGCCGCTGATGAACATCGCCTCGGCGATCCGGGCGTTCGACATCCCCCGGCCGATCAGCGTCAGTACCTCGAGCTCGCGGTCGGTGATCCCCTGGATCGCCTTGGGCGGCAGGGCGGCGGCCCGTTGCGGACGGTCGGCGAACTCCTCGATCAGGCGGCGTGTCACCTTCGGCGCGATCAGTGCGTCCCCGGCGGCCACGACCCGCACCGCCGCGATGATGTCGTCCAAGGCCATGTCCTTGACGAGGAACCCCGAAGCCCCGGCTCTCAGGGCGTTGTAGACGTTGTCGTCGTCGTCGAACGTCGTCAGGACGATGACGTGCGGGGCACCGGCGTTCTTCGTGATCATCCGGGTTGCCTCGATGCCGTCCATGCCGGGCATGCGGATGTCCATGACGACGACGTCGGGACTGAGGTCCCGGACCAGTTGCACGGCCTCGGCGCCGTTCCCGGCCTCCCCGACGACCTCGATGTCCGGGATGTCGGTGATCACCATGACCAGACCGGCGCGGATCAGCGGCTGGTCGTCGGCGAGCACGACGCGGACCGGCATCAGACCTCCATCGGGATGGGAAGACGGGCGGTCACGCGGTAGCCGCCCTCGGGACGCGGCCCGGCGGTGAAGTCGCCGTTCAACAGCTTCACCCGGTCTCGCATCCCGGCGATACCGTAGCCGGTGCCTTCGCCCCTGCCGTTCCCGGATCCGCTGTCGACGATCACGACGGACAGGTCGTCCGGCCGGAAGACCACGGAGACACGGCACTGCTCGGTCCTGGAGTGCTTGACCACGTTGGTGACGGACTCCTGGATGATGCGGAAGGCGGACAGGTCGACCTCCGGCGGCAGCGGACGCCGCTCGCCGCGCCACTCGACGTCCACCCGGACGCCGGCGTCACGGACGTTCTCCACCAGCTTCTCGACGTCCCCGAGCCCGGCGAGCGGCTTGGCGGCGCCGCCGGAGTCGGCGTCATGGAGTGCGCCCAGCATCCGACGCAGCCCGGCGAGCGTCTCCCGGCTGGTGTTCTCGATGACGCCGAGCGCCTTGCGGGCGCCCTCGGGCTGGGTCTCGATGACGCGCTTGGCGGCGCCGGCCTGGATCGCGACGACGCCGATGCTGTGCGCGACCATGTCATGCAGCTCGCGGGCGATCCGCAGCCGCTCGGCCGTCACCGCCTGCTCCGCGACCCGGGTGCGCATCTGCTCGGTGTGCTCGCGTTCCTGACGTCGCGAGTTCCCGGTCACCCAGGCGACCACGATCATCATCAGGACGACGGCCTCGACCGAGGTGCCCACCCGCAGTCCCAGCGCCAGGCGCGTGCCGACGTAGCCGAGGAGCCCGGCGAGGCCGAGTCCGGCGGCGAACAGCGACGTCCGCCGCGTCTCGGTGGCGGCGACGAAGCAGAGGGCCACACAGACCGGCAGGTACTGGTCGGGCGCAATGCTGGTCGTGTGCAGGGGGCCGTTGGTCAGGGCCAGCGCGCTGAGCACCAGCATCGTCACCGACGGCAGCGGCCGGCGGGTCAGGAGCCCGCTGGCGCCGGCCAGCAGGGCCGCCGCGACCAGCAGCATCGCCTGCTCGCGGCCGGCCATCGCGAACGGCTCGATGCGGTGGCTCTTCTCGCCCCAGGGCCGCAACTGTTCGCCCGGCCAGCGGATCTGGACGACGAACGAGTACAGCGTGGAGACGCACCAGGCGAGCGCCGTCCACGCGCCGGGCGTCACACGCCGCAGCAACGGCATCGGGGGCGGGGTCGTGGGCATGATCCGAGCGTAGCGACGTGATCATCCGGGGGGATCGGACCGAGGGTGTACATCCTGGGTCGGTATCCCTGCCCCGGGATGTGGACGGCGCTCCGATGCCGGTCGACCAGGGCGACCAGCAATGTTCTCGCCATGACGAACACTGGCGGTTACGAGGAACGGGACGTCGTCGTCCGGCTCACGGACGTACGGAAGGACTTCGGGGACTACGCGGCCCTGGACGGCGTCTCGCTGGAGATCGGCGCGGGCGAGTCGGTCGCCGTGATGGGGCCGTCGGGCTCCGGGAAGTCGACGCTGCTGAACATGCTGTCCGGGCTCGACCGGCCGACCGGGGGATCGGTCGTCGTCGGTGGGGAGGACCTGGCCACACTCGACGAGAAGGGCCTGGCGCTGTTCCGCCGCCGCCGGATCGGCATGATCTTCCAGTTCTTCAACCTGCTGGACGACCTGCCGGCCCTGGACAACATCGCCCTGTCCGGACAACTGGTCGGGTTGAAGGCCTCGGTTGCCCGCAAGCGCGCCTCGGAACTCATGGGCGAACTCGGAATCGCCGACCGGAAGAACATCTATCCGGCCGCGCTGTCCGGCGGCGAGCGGCAACGGGTGGCCACAGCGCGGGCCTTGATGAACCGGCCCTCGCTGCTGCTGGCCGACGAGCCGACCGGCGCCCTGGACAGCCGGTCCGGTGACCAGGTGATGCAGTTGCTCCTGGACCTGAACCGGCTCGGCCAGACGCTCCTGATCGTCACGCACGACCCGAGGCTCGCCGCGCAGTGCGCGCGCCGGGTCATCGAGGTCGCGGACGGGCGTATCGCCCTGGACCGCTCGGTGGACGGCGCAGTGGTCGCGGAGGTCGCACGATGAGCGCCGTCTGGCGGGCCTCCCGCGCTGCGGTGAAGCGGCGCAGGTTCCAGACCTTCATCCTCGGCGTGGTCGTCATGGTCTCCAGCGCCATGGCCATCGCCACGCTGGGCCTGCTGGCGGCCGTGTCGGGCCCCTTCGACCAGGCCTACGACGCCGCGAACGGCGCCCACGTCACCGCCGAGTTCGACAGCTCGAAGGCGACCGCCGCGCAGATCGCGCAGGCCGCGAACGCCCCCGGCGTCGAGGCCGTCGCCGGCCCCTATCCCCAGGCCGTCCTCTACTCGCCGTCGGAGACCGGCGACCATCCGATGGGGCTGTCAGGTGCGTTCACCGTCGTCGGCCGCGACCGGCCGGACACCCCGGTCGACACCCTCGAACTCAGCGCCGGCCGCTGGGCGACCGGTCCGGGCGAGATCGTCATGAACGTACCGTCGGACATCGGCCGGATGCAGATCGCCTCCGAGCGCGAGGTCGTCACACCGGACGGCACGCGTCTCAAGATCGTCGGCTACGCGAACTCGGCGAGCCAGTCCGCGGGCGGCTGGGTCACGCCGGACCAGGCCCGGGCCTTGCACCCGGCCTCGCTCCAGATGATGTACCGCTTCAAGGACGCCGGGTCCGACGAAGCGCTGAAGGCCGGCATGGCCGCCGCCACGAAGGGACTGCCGTCGGACGCCCTGACGGGGACCGGCTCCTACCTGGCCCTCAAGGCGAGCCTCGCGAAGGGCCCGAACACCTACGTGCCGTTCCTGACGGTCTTCGGCGTCCTGGGCCTGGTCGTCTCGGTCCTGATCGTCGGCAATGTCGTCAGCGGCGCGGTCGTCTCGGGCTTCCGGCACATCGGCGTCCTCAAGGCCCTGGGCTTCACGCCGAACCAGGTGACGGCGGTCTACCTCGTCATGGTCACGTTCCCGGCGGTGATCGGCAGCGTGCTCGGCTCGGTGATCGGCGGCCTCGTCGGCAGGAAGCTGGTGCACCAGGCGTTCTTCGGCATCTTCGGCAACGATCTCGTCATCGACAAGGCGACCATCCCGACGTGGGTCTTTCCGGTCGTGCTGATCGGGATGCCGGTACTCGTCGCGCTGTCCGCGCTCGTCCCGGCGCTGCGTGCCCGACGTCTTCCCGCCGCCGTCGCCATCAGCGCGGGCAGCGTCCAGCAGACCGGACGCGGCCTGGCGATCCACCGCAAGCTCGGCGGATCACGCCTGCCGCGCCCGATGAGCCTGGGCCTGGGCTGGCCACTCGCCCGGCCGGGTCGCACGGCCCTGACCCTGTCGACCGTCGTACTCGGTGTCATGACGGTGACGATGGCGCTCGGCATCTCCGCCTCGGTCGTGAAGTTCGGGCAGACGCAGAAGCAGACCGACAAGATCCAGGTGCGCGTCGATCTCAACAACCCCAGGTGGAACACTCCCGGCCCGACCCACTCCGACGACCAGCTCTTCGCGTTGCTGCGCTCACTGCCCGGCACCGCGCACGTGTACGCGCAGACCGTGGCGGAGACCCGGATGACGGGTTCGTCGGAAATCCTCCGGGTGGGCGTCGAGAGCGGCGACACGGCGGAGCTGCACCCGGATCTCGTCCGGGGACGCTGGATCGAGGCGCCGAACGAGGTGGTGGTCTCCTCGGAGTTCTGGCACCGGCACAAGGCGTCCCTCGGCGACACGATCACGCTGGACACGAGCGACGGGCCGCAGCCGCAGAAGATCGTCGGCGAGACCACCGGAGGCTGGGACGTGACGACCCTCGACTGGAACCGGTTCGCCCCGCTCAGCCCGGTCCAGCGCGCCCAGGGCTTCTACGTCCAGCTCTCGAAGGGCGCCGACCCGCAGGCGTACGCTGCCACGGTCGCGCGCACGGACCCGGGGCTGAACGCGTACGAGAACGGCGCCTCCGACACCAGCGAGAAGGTCATCATCAGCGTGGTGTCGACGCTCGCCGTGATGCTGATCATCGTTTCGAGCCTCGGTGTGTTCAACACGGTGGTCCTCAACACCCGCGAGCGGCGCAAGGACCTGGGGATGCTCAAGTCGATCGGCATGACTCCGCGCCAGGTGATCGCCATGGTGGTGACGTCCGTGGCCGCGCTCGGAGCAGTCGGCGGGATCATCGGCGCCCCGCTCGGGATGCTCGCGCACCGGATCATCATCCCGATGACGGGACGCGGCACCGGGCTCGATCTGCCGAACTCGCTGTTGAGCGTGTGGAGCTGGCCGCTGGTGGTGCTGCTGGCCTTCTCGGGCTCTGTGATCGCCGCGCTGGGGGCCTACTTCCCGGCCCGAGGCGCCGCAAAGGCACCTGTGGCGGAGGTCCTGCGGACGGAGTAGCGGGACGGGCGTGCGGGGGGGCAGGCCCGCATCTGGGGCAGCCCCTCATGCGTTCGGATCTCGCGTCCTCCGCCGGCAACGGCACCCGGCCCGTGGGCGGGTCACCGGGTGGGGGCGAGGGTGTGGGCGGCTGTCGCGAGGCGGCGGGCGGCGGTGCCGAGGTCGGCGGGGTCGGCGGCGGCGGCGAAGCCGAGGCGCAGGTGGGCGGCGGGCGCTTCGGCCGGGAAGTAGCGCCGGCCGGCGTTGACGGAGACCCCGTGGGCGCGGGCGGCCTCGGCGACGGCGGTGTCGGTGAGCGCGGGCGGGAGCCGGAGCCAGAGGTGGAGGCCGCCGGCCGGGTGGCGGGCGAGTGTCCAGTCGGGGAGTTCGCGGGCCAGCGCGTCGGCCAGGACGGTGCAGCGCTCGCGCAGCGCGGTGGCCAGGGCCCGCAGGTGGCGGTCCCAGGCGGGGGTGCTGAGGAGTTCGACGGCCGCCTCCTGGAGCGGGCGGGCGATGAAGAAGTCGTCGACCAGTCGCATGCCCTGCAGGCGTCGCATCACGGGGCCGCGGGCGATCAGGGCGCCGATCCGCAGACTGGGTGAGGCCGGCTTGGTCAGCGAGGTCAGGTGGACGACGGTGCCGTCGCGGTCGTCGGCGACGAGGGGGCGCGGCACCGGGCGGCCGTGGCCGAGGTGGCGGGCGAAGTCGTCCTCGATCAGGAACGCCCCGGCGGCCCGGGCGACGTCCACGACCTGGTGGCGGCGTTCGGTGGCGAGCACGGTGCCGGTGGGGTTGTGGAAGGTCGGCTGGCAGTAGAACAGCCGGGCTCCGGTCATGGCGAAGGCGTCGGCCAGCAGGTCGGGGCGGACCCCGTCGTCGTCGATCGGGACGGGTACCGGCCGCAGACCGGCGGCGCGGGCGGCGGCGAGCGCCCCGGGGTAGGTGGGCGACTCGACCAGCACCGGGCTGCCGGGTGCGGCGACGGCGCGGAACAGCATGGAGAGCGCGCCCTGGCCGCCGCCGGTGACCAGCACGTCCTCGGGGCCCACGCTGCTGCCGGCCTGCCGGGCGAAGATCGCGCGCAGCGGGGCCAGGCCGGCCGTGGGGGCGCGGTGCCAGGCGTCGGGCCGGCGGGCGGCGCGTGCGAGGGCGGCGCCGAGCGCGCGGGTGGGTTGGAGGTTCTCGTGCAGGTAGCCGCCGGAGAGCGTGACGGTCCCGGCGGGCAGCGGTTCCGACGGGCCGTCGGTCGCGGCCGAGTCGGCGCCGGGGTCGTGGTCGCGGCCGGCGAGCGCGACCGCCTGCCAGGAGGTGTCCGGTGCGGTGTCGCCGTGGGGCGTTCTGCGGGCGGCGACGTAGGTGCCGCTGCCGGGGCGGGTGACCACCACTCCCTCGGCGGCGAGCAGTGCGATCGCGCGGGACACGGTGACCGGGCCGACCCCGTGACGGGCGATCAGGTCGCGGCTGCTGGGCAGCCGGTCGCCCGGGGTGAGTGCGGCGATCTCCGCCCGGAGGATCGCCACCAGGGTCTCAGTACTGCTACCGTCAGACATGAAGAACAAGGATAGCGCTTTCGCGCCAGCGACGGAACCGCTCCTCGACATCGCCGCCCTGCGGGCCGACACCCCGGGCTGCGACTCGGTGATCCACTTCAACAACGCCGGCTGCGGCCTGATGGCCCGCCCGGTCCTCGGGGTGATGCTCGACCACCTGAACCTGGAGGCCGCCATCGGCGGCTACGAGGCGTCCGCGGCCCGGGCCGCCGAGGTCGCCGACTTCCACGCCTCCGTCGCCGAGCTCATCAACGCCCGGCCCGGCAACATCGCCTTCGCCGGCAGCGCCACCCACGCCTACACCAAGGCCCTGTCCGCGATCGACTTCCGCCCCGGCGACGTCGTCCTCACCACGCGCAACGACTTCATCTCCAACCAGATCGCCTTCCTCGCACTGCGCCGGCGTCACGGCGTGCAGGTCGTTCACGCGCCCGACCACCCGGACGGCAGCGGCGTCGACGTCGAGGCGATGGCCGCGCTGATGCGCGCGCACCGCCCGCGGCTGGTCGCCGTCACCCATGTGCCGACCAACTCCGGACTGGTCCAGCCGGTGACCGAGATCGGCCGCCACTGCCGCGAACTCGACCTGCTGTACCTGGTCGACGCCTGCCAGTCGGTCGGCCAGTACGAGATCGACGTCGAGCGGATCGGCTGTGACCTGCTCACCGCGACCTGCCGCAAGTTCCTGCGCGGACCGCGCGGTTCGGGCTTCCTGTACGTCTCCGACCGGGTGCTCGCGGCCGGGTACGAGCCGCTGTTCATCGACATGTACGGCGCCCGCTGGACCGGGCCCGACACCTACCGGGCGGTCGACACCGCGGCCCGGTTCGAGGAGTGGGAGTTCCCCTACGCCACCGTGCTCGGCTGCGCGGCCGCCGTCCGCTACGCGCTGCGGGTCGGGATCGAACCCATCTCCTGGCGCACCCCCGCCCTGGCCGGGCGGCTGCGCTCGCACCTGGCCGGCCTGCCCGGTGTCCGGGTGCTCGACGGCGGCCCGGCCCCCGCCGCACTGGTCACCTTCGCGATCGACGGGTGGCAGCCGCAGCCGTTCAAGGCGGCGATGGACGCGCGCGGGGTCAACTCGGCGCTGAGTTTCCGGGAGTTCGCGCAGTTCGACTTCGCCGACAAGGACGTGGAGTGGTGCCTGCGGCTGTCGCCGCACTACTACAACACCGAGGACGAGGTCGACGCGGTGGCCGCCACGGTCGCCGAGCTGGCGGGGGGAGCCAGGTGACCGCGGCCTCGGCCGGGCCCACTCCGGCCGCCACCGCATCCACCGGTACCGCACCCACCGGCACCGTTCCCGCCGCTGACACCGCCACTGCCGATCCCGCCGCGGCGCCGCCCCAGAGCCTGTGGCGCAACGGCGACTTCCTCAAGTTCTGGCTCGGCGAGACGGTGTCGCTGCTCGGCACCCAGGTCACCAACCTCGCATTGCCGCTGACGGCGATCCGCGCCTTCCACGCCACCGAGGAGCAGGTCGGGCTGCTGCGCTTCCTGCAGCTCGTCCCGTACCTCGGGCTGGCCCTGCTGATCGGGGTCTGGACCGACCGGGTACGGCGCCGGCCCGTCATGATCGGCGCCAACCTCGTCCGGCTGGTCCTGGTCGCGCTGGTCCCGCTGCTGTACTGGTGGCACGCCCTCGATCTGGACGTCCTGCTGGTGATCGCCTGCGCCGCCGGCATCGCGTCGGTGGTGTTCGACGTGAGCTGGATGTCGTACGTGCCGGTGCTGGTGCGCAAGCCCGAGCACTACGTGGAGGCCAGTGCCCGGATGGGCACCAGCTCCTCCGCCGCCGACGTTGCCGGGCCCGGGCTCGCGGGGCTCCTGGTGTCGGCGCTCACCGCACCGGTGGCCCTGGTCGTGGACGCCTGCTCGTACGCGGTTTCCGTCGTGTCGCTGCTGCTGATCCGCACCCCCGAACCGCGTCCCGAACCGGCCCCCGACCGCCACCTGTTGCGTGAACTCCGGGACGGACTGGGCTGGGTGATGCGCGACGGTGTCCTGCGGGCCCTGGCGCTCATCGGCTTCTGCTGCAACTTCTCCATGGTCACCGTCTGGACCATGTTCCTGCTCCACGGCAACAACGACCTCCACTTCGGCTCGGCGACACTCGGCGCCGTCTTCGCGACGGCCTCCGTGGGCGGGCTGATCGGCGCGCTCGTCTCCCGCAGGGTCATTGCGCGGTTCCCGCTCGGCCGGGTCTATCTGATCGCCCAGTCGGCGCTGCTGCTCGGCCCCGGCCTGATCGCCGCCGCCGCCGGGCCCCGGCCGGTGATGATCGCGATGTTCGTGCTCTCCTTCTTCACCTCCTACCTGGGGCTGGGCGTGGCCGGCGTCATCATCGTCAGCCTGCGCCAGGCCCTCACCCCGCAGCCCATGATGGGGCGGATGACGGCGGCCTTCCGGACCCTGCTGTTCGGTGGTGGCGCCCTCGGCGGCCTGTCCGCCGGTGTGCTCGCCGGCCGGATCGGCGCGGAGAACGCGCTGACCGTGGCGGCGGCGGCCTCCGCCGTCGTCGTGATCGGGCTGATCGTCTCCCCCGTCAGCCGGCTCAAGGCCATGCCGGTGGCGGCGGAGCCGGCCGGCGCGCCCTGACCGCGGACAGGCCCCGGCCGGTCCCGTCGGCTCGGCCACCGCCGCTCGGCGCCCGGTCGATCCTGACGGCGGGGCGCAGCCCGGTCAGGCGGCGCGGGTGTCGCGGCGGTAGCCGCCGGGGGCCTGGCCGTACTCCCGCTTGAAGGCCTTGGCGAAGGCGTACTCGGAGCCGTAACCGGCCTGCGTGGCAATGGTGGTGAGCGGGGCCTCGGACTCGCGGAGGAGCCGGGCGGCGGTGGTGAGGCGCCAGCGGGTGAGGTAGGCCATGGGCGGTTCGCCGACGAGGTTGGTGAAGCGGCGGGCGAAGGCTGCGCGGGAGAGGCCGACCCGGCCTGCCAGCGACTCGACGGTCCACGGGGTCGAAGGGGTCTCGTGGATGGCGGCCAGGGCCGGGGCGACGGCGCAGTCGCTGAGGGCGGCGGCCCAGCCTACGGCGGTGACGGTGGGCTGGTCCTCGAACCAGGCCCGCAGGATGTACAGCAACAACGAGTCGATCAGCGCGGGGACGATCCCGGTCGAGCCGAGCCGGGGGTTCTCCAGTTCGGCGCCGAGGAGTTGGACGGCGGCGGTCAGCTCGGGGTGCCGTCCCTGACCGGTGGCCAGGTGGATGACCTCGGGCAGGTTGCGGACCAGCGGGTGCGGGCGGCCCTGGTCCAGGTGGTAGTTGCCGCAGAGCAGGCTGGTCCGGGGGCCGTCGCCGCCGAGGGTGACGGTGCCGATCGGGGTGCTCGGCCGGTACTGGTCGGGCCGTTCCGCTTCGGCGGGGGTGGAGGGGTGGTCGGCGAGGATGTGGCCGCTGCCGTCCCGCAGGAAGACCACGTCACCGGGGCTGAGGGCGATCGGCTCCTGGCTGGAGGCGCAACCGAGCGGGATCAGCCAGCACGTGCCGTGCAACACCACATGGAAGCCGGCGCCGGCGACCTGGGGCAGCCGCAGGCCCCAGGGGGCGCGGCCCTCCGTCCGAACGGACGTGGGGTGTCCGGTCCGCATCGAGCCGAGCGCCTCGGTCAGGATGTCCATGGCCTTCCCCCGTTCACCGTTGTCCGCCCCACCCTAGGACCCTGCCCCCTCACGCTCCCACGCCCTCCCTCTTCCTGACGCTCCGTCCGGTGCCGGGCAGGACCCACCCCCGTCGGGTCCCGTCCGGCACCGCTTCCGCCCATCCCCGTCCCGTTCAGGCAACGGTGAGGACGACCTTGCCCTGTACCCGGCCGGAGCCGACCAGCTCGTGGGCCTTGGCGGCGTCGTCGAGCGGGAAGGTCTCGGCGACGTGCGGGCGGATCCTGCCGGCGTCGACGAGGGCGGCGATCGCCTCCAGCGAGGCGTAGTCGGGCTCGACCGAGACGCCCGCGAACTTCCGCCCGGCGGCCTCGATCTCGGCCGCCAGATCCTGCCTGAAGTGCTCCATGATGCTGACCAGCGTGCCGCCGGTCCGCAGGACCGACAGGGCGCGGGTGCCCTCGGACGAGGAGTCGAAGACGACGTCGACGTCCCGCACCGCCTCGGTGTAGTCGGTGGTCCGGTAGTCGATGACCTCGTCGGCGCCCAGGCCGCGCAGGAACTCGTGCTTGGGCTCGCTGGCGAGGGCGATGACGTGGGCACCGCGGGCCTTCGCGATCTGGACCGCGAAGTGGCCGACGCCACCGGCCGCGCGGTGGATCAACACCCGCTGCCCCTCGGACAGTTGCGCCGCGTCGACCAGGCCCTGCCAGGCGGTGAGGGCGGCCAGCGGAATGGCGGCGGCCTGCACGTGGTCGAGCGTGGCGGGCTTGCGGGCCACCTGCCGCGACGGCACGGCGACGTAGTCGGCGTATCCGGTGGCGGCGCGGGGGAAGAACGGCATCCCGAACACCTCGTCACCCACCTTGAACCGGGCCCCCGGGCCGACCTCCTCGACCACGCCGGAGATGTCCCAGCCGACGCCGTAGGGCGGCTCGCCGAGCAGCGGGTACGCACCCGAACGAACCGCCACGTCCACCGGGTTGACCCCGCTGGCGTGCACCCGTACGAGCACCTCGCCGCCGAGCGGGGCCGGGCGCTCGGTCTCGACGGTCTCGAGGACCTCGGGGCCGCCGAAGGACTTCTGGATGACTGCGCGCATGGGAGTTCTTCCTTCCGGATCGTCCGGCCCGCTGCCGGGTCGGCTTCTGATGTCCCCAACTCTAGGAAGGTCGGACGAGCCGCTGAATATCCTTCAGTCTCCGAAAGATGTCCGATCGTCTCACCGCCCGAGCGCCTCGACCGCCCGACTCCGGCCGCTCGACTCCGGCCACCTGACTCCGGCCGACCCCTCGAACCTCGCGGTCGCCCCGATCGAGCTCCCGCCGCCCGGGCGACGCCAACGCCCCTGACCTGGCAGGACCCCGCCTCACACGATGCAGAGAGCGCCGTGACCCCGCGGTCGGTACCGATCCTGGACCCCGCGGCACGGCAGGCGTCGCGATCGAGATCGGGTCGAAAACAACGCCAGAGGCGTCGGCTCCTATGACCAAATGATCAAATGATGGCCAAATTGGGACATCCGACACCAGCCACACCTCCTCCCCCTAACGTGCCGGGGTGGGACGCGCAGAGAGGCGCGCGATCCGCGGGACTGCAAGAGCTTCGGCATGCATATTCGAGGGACGGCGCCGTGACCAGGGAACTTGGCAACAATCTGCCCGTTTACAGTGAGATCATCGAGGTAACGCCCGAAAAGTGCTCAGGATGGATGGAGAAGAGGACGTGTAATCGCGTCCCCCTGAAGCGGTCCAACATCGACAAATTCAAGAGCATTCTGCGCGGTGGGCAGTTCCGCACGACGCATCAGGGATTCGCCCTCGACTCACACGGCTGCCTCATCGACGGCCAGCACCGCGCCGCCGCACTCATCGAGACCGGTATGACCGTGATCGCGCAGGTGACGTACAACCTCGACCCGGAAACCTTCGCCGCCATCGACGGCGGCCGCGTCCGTACCGCGGGCGACTTCGTCGCGCAGATCACCGACATGAAGCAGAGCAATGCCAACGTCTACGGGGCGGCGCTGAAGATCCTCTCCAACCGTACCGCCGGCCTCCACTGGACGCGGTGGACCAGTGGGCGCCTCACCGCCGACCAGTTGCAGCAGCTGGTCGGCGAATGGCCCATCGAGGAGGAACGGATCCTCCGGCTGGTCAACAAGGGAAAGCAGTGCCATTCCAGCGCCACGGGGCTGATCGTCGCCTTCAGGATCATCACCGAAGGCTGGCCGGAGCACGCGGCAGACCTGTTCTTCGACTGCATCGGTGACGCCAGCCGCGAATTCGTCGGACGGGACCCCCGCGCCATGTACACGAACACGATGATCAACGTGAACCGCGGGATCGTCAGTCGCGACAGCGTTCAGCAGTCCGCTCAGGCGATCAAGGCGTTCAACGCCCTCATCCTGGGGGAGTCCATCGGGACCCTGAAGAAGATGAAGCTGAGCGGCGTCAAGACCGTCGCGGATCGGAGGACCGGCGAGGAGGTCCAGCAGGAATACCTGGCGGACCGCTATCCGGAGGTCGTTTCCCCTGACGCCACCGTGAGCAACAAGTGGCTCGGGGGCGACAGCGCGCGGCTGTTCGACTGACCATGGGTCACGGCTGTCGGCGATCCACCGGCAGCCCACCCGCAGCCCGCCGGCGCGAGGACGACAGCCGATCCCGAGGTCCTTCGTGCCGCCGCTCTCGGACACCTCACAAAGGCCCCGACTGCTCACCCAGTCGGGGCCTTTGACCGTGCGGACGGCCGCTGCAGGCTGCTGCTCTAGGCTGCGACGGTTCACGAGCCGGCTTCTCACTACGGGATCGCGGGACTACGGGGGTACCGGGATACGGGCCTACGGGCCTACCGGACGCGGACTACGGGGCGAAGGAGTCGAGCGCCTCGTCCACCTCCTTGAGCGCCGTCTCGCCCGCGTTCAGGGAGTCGTGGACGAAGTGGACCGCCGCGTCGTCGATCCCGCAGTAGCCGGAGATCCCCTCCCGGAGGATGCGGGTGACCGGGCCGTCCCACCCCAGCTCCGTGAACTTCTCCTGCCCGTAGCTGACCAGGCCGATCCAGAGCATCCGCTTGCCCTTGAGCCGGGGGCGGTCGCGGCCGTAGGCGAAGCCGTGGTTCCACACCCGGTCGATCCAGCCCTTGAGAATCGCCGGGAGGCCGAACCACCAGAGCGGGAAGACCACCACGATCACGTCGGCCGCGTCGATCCGCCGCATGTGGGCGCGGACCTCGGCCGAGTACTCCTTGTCGGGGTCGGCCCAGTCCGGCTCGTCCTCCGGGCCCAGCCGCGGATCGAAACCCTCGGCGTGCAGGTCGAGCAGGTCGACGGTGAGGCCTTCGGCGGACAGCCGGTCCCGGGTGCGGCGGGCTAGCTGGGCGGTCAGCGAGTCGGTGCGCGGGTGGGCGACGACCAGCAGGGCGTGCCGGCCCTCGCGGGCGGCGGATACGGGCTCGGTGGTCATCGCTGCGCCCCCAGCCGGACCAGCATCTTGCCGGTGTTGGCGCCGCGCAGCACGCCGAGGAAGGCCTCCGGGGCCTGCTCGATGCCGTCCACGACGGTCTGCCCGGTGCGCAGCGTGCCGTCGGCCAGCCACCCGGCGGCCTTGCCGATCCACTCCGGGAAGAGGTCGAAGTGGCTGCTGACCAGCATCCCGCGCAGTGTGGCCTCCTTGGCCGCGGCCCGGAAGAGGTTGTCGGGGCCGGGCGCCGGCGCGGTGTCGTTGTAGCCGCTGATCGCGCCGACCAGGGCGATCCGTCCGCCGTTGCGGATGGCGCCGATCGCGGCCTGGAGGTGGTCGCCGCCGACGGCGTCGAGGTAGACGTCGATGCCCTCGGGGGCGGCCTCGGCGAGTTGCTCGGCGAGCCTGCCCTGGCGGTAGTCGACCGCCGCATCGAAGCCGAACCGGTCGAGCAGCTTCTTGGTCTTCTCGGGGCCGCCCGCCGAGCCGATCACCCGGGACGCGCCCAGCTGCCGGGCAAGTTGGCCGGCCACGCTGCCGACCGCTCCGGCCGCCGCCGAGACGAACACGACGTCGCCCTCGCGGACCGGCGCCGTCCTGGTGAGGGCGGCGTAGGCGGTCAGGCCGGGGGTGCCCAGGGCGCCGAGGTAGGCCTCCGCCGGGGCGAGCGAGGTGTCCACGACGGTGGCCGCCGTGGCGTCCAGGACGGCGTACTCGCGCCAGCCGAGGAAGTGCGAGACGGTCGAGCCGACCGGGACGGCGGCGGCCCGGGAGGCGACCACCTCGCCGATCGCGCTCCCGTCGAGGGCGGCACCGAGCTCGAACGGCGGGATGTACGAGGGGATGTCGTCCATCCGGCCGCGCATGTACGGGTCCACCGACATCCAGGTGTTGCGGACCACGATCTGGCCCTCGCCCGGCTCCGGGACTTCGGTGGTCACCAGCTCGAAGTCGGCGGCGGTCGGTGCGCCGGCCGGGCGGGCGGCGAGGCGGATCTCACGGGACACGGTCATGATGCTTCCCTCCGAAGGGAGTTGTTCGGGCTTCTGCGGCGGTGTTCCGTCGCTCTCACAGGACTCACAGTGCCCGGGGCCGCGCACGGTCCGCCGACGTCCCGCGCACGGCCACCGACGACCGGCGCACGACGGCCCGACAGACACCGGTTAGCGTGGGCGGCATGCGTTTCGAGGTGCTGGGCCCGGTGGCGGTGCGGACGGACGACGGGGATCCCGTTCCCGTCCCCGAGGCGAAGGTCCGCGCGCTGCTCGCCGGCCTCCTGGTGCACCACGGACGGCCGGTGCCGGTGGACCGGCTGATCGACGACCTGTGGGGCGAAAGCCTGCCGGGCAATCCGGAGAACACCCTGCAGACGAAGGTCTCGCAGCTGCGCCGCGCCCTGGCGAAGGCGGAGGACGGCGCCCGGGCGCTGGTGGCGTACGGCCCGGCGGGCTACGCGCTGACGGTGGCCGAGGAGGCCTTGGACGCGGGCCGCTTCGCACGGTTGACGGCCCTGGCCCGGCAGGAGGCCGACCCGCGGGCGCGGGCGGCGCTGCTCACGGAAGCGCTCGGCCTCTGGCGTGGGCCCGCGTACGCCGACTTCCGGGACGCCGGGTTCGCCCGGGCCGCCATCGCCGCGTTGGAGGAGCAACGGCTCACCGCACTGGAGGAGTTGTCGGACCTCCGGCTGGACTTGGGCGAACACGCGTTGCTCGCCGACGAGTTGGCACCACTGGCGGCCGAGCATCCGCTGCGCCAGCGGCTGCACGCCACCCGGATGCGGGCGCTCTACCGGGCCGGGCGGCAGAGCGAGGCGCTGGAGGCCTACCGGGAGCTGGAGCGACGGTTCGCCGAGGAGCTGGGCATCGACCCGGACGCCGAACTCGCCGCGCTCCACCAGGCGATGCTGCGCCAGGACCCGTCGCTCTCTCCCACCCCTGCGGCTCCGCCCACCGCCGCAGCCGGTCCGCGCAACGACGTTCCCGCACCGGCGAGTTCGCTGATCGGACGGCAGCAGGCCGTCGGCCGGGTGAGCGCGCTGGTCGGGGCGGGCCGGCTGGTCACCCTCACCGGGCCGGGCGGGGTCGGCAAGACCCGGCTCGCCCTGGCGGCGGCCGCACACCTCGCGGAGGGCTTCCCCGACGGCGTCCGCTTCGTCGAACTCGCGGGCACCAGCGGCGAGGTGGCCACCACCGTGGCGGCCGCCCTCGGCGTGCGCGACGACGACGCATCGGACCTCCGCACCCGCGAGCCGGTCGAGCAGCGGCTCGCCGACGTGCTCGGGCAGCGACGGCTGCTGCTCGTGCTCGACAACTGCGAGCACGTGATCGCCCCGGTCGCCGCGCTGGCCGACCGACTGCTGCGCCGGGCGCCGGGGTTGCACATCCTCGCCACCAGTCAGGAGCCGCTGGCGATCTCCGGTGAAGTCCTCGACGCCGTCGCCCCGTTGGACGAGGAGGCGGCTGTCGAGCTGTTCGCCGCGCGCGCCGCGGCGGCCGCCCCCGGCTTCGGCCTCGGCCCGGAGAACCGCGAGGCCGTCGCCCTCATCTGCCGCCGCCTCGACGGCATCCCGCTCGCGCTCGAACTGGCCGCCACCCGGGTCCGCACGCTCGGCGTGCAGGCTCTGGCCGACCGTCTGCACGACCGGTTCCGCCTGCTCAACCAGGCCCGCCGGGACGCGCCGGCCCGGCAGCGCACCCTGCGCGCGATGATCGACTGGAGCTGGGAGCTGCTCTCCCCGCCCGAGCAGGCGGTGCTGCGCCGACTCGCCGTGTTCTCCGGCGGGTTCACCCTGGAGTCCGCGGAGGTGGTCTGCGCCGCGGGGGACGTCCACGCCGACGACGTGCTCGACCTCGTGACCCGCCTGGTCGACCGCTCCCTGGTCGTCCCGGCGTACGACGGGGGTGCCGCTCCCGGCGGCACGGCGTACGACGGTAGGGCGTATGACGGTAGGGCGTACGGCGGAACGGCGTACGACGGCCCTCGGTACCGGATGCTCGAATCGGTGATCGCCTACGGCCTGGAACGCCTCGCCGAGGCCGGCGAGACTGCGGACGCCCGCCACCGCCACGCCCGCCACCACACCGACCTCGCCGAACGCGCCGCACCCCACCTGCACGGCCGCGACCAGCGGGACTGGCTGCGCCGGCTCGACCACGAGACCCACAACCTGCGGGCCGCCCTCGACCACGCCACCACGGACGGCGACCCCACCCTCGGGCTCCGTCTGGTCAACGGCCTCACCTGGTACTGGCACCTGCGCGGCCGGGTCGGCGAGGCAGGCCGCTCCCTGGCCCGCGCCCTGGACGCGGCAGGCGCAGCGGGCACGGCAGGCACGGCAGGCGCGGCAGGCGCGGCAGGCGGGACGGCCACGGTGCACGCGGCGGACACGGCCGCCCTCCTCGCCGCCGCCCGCGTCCGGCACGCCGCCTTCACCCTGCTCACCGGCGACGAGACCCGGCCCGAGGACGTCCGCCCCGAGGATGCCCGCCCCGACGAATCCCGGCCCGACGGCACCCGCCCCGACGGCACCCGCCCCGACGAGACCTTCGACGGCGCCGACGCCCGCGGCCGCTGGCTGCTCGCCTACGCCCGCTGCGGCTTCAACGACGCGCTGGTCCGGCGCGGCCTCGACCGCCTGCCCGACGAGTTCCGCGCGCTCGGCGACCGCTGGGGCGAGGCCGCCGCGCTCAGCACCCGCGCCACCCTGGCCCTCTACCGGGGCGATCTCGGCGAGCTGCGTCGCAACGCCGTTCGGAGCGCCGATCTCTTCGCCGAACTCGGCGACCGCTGGGGTCAGTTGAAGGCCTCCGAGCAGCTGGGTGTACTCGCCGAGATCGCCGGGGACTACGACGCCGCCGCCGGCCTGCACCGGGACGGCGTCCGCAGCGCGGAGGAGCTGGAGCTCTGGACGGACGCCTCCTTCCAGCTGGCCAGGCTCGGCCGGATCGCCCTGCTGACCGGCGACCACGCCCGGGCCGACGAGTTCCACGAGCGGGCCCGGCGGCTGGCCGTCGAACAGTCGCACCGCCCCGCGGAACAGTTCGCCGAGACCGGCCTCGCCATCGGTGCCCGCCGCCGCGGCGACCTCGACGCCGCCGAGCGGCATCTGCGCCCCTGGCTGGAGTGGAACCGCCGCCTCGGCGTCGACTCCGGTACCGCGCTGATCCTCGCCCAGCTCGGCTACGTCGCCGAACAGCGCGGCGACGCCGCGCTCGCCGAGCGGCTCCACCTGGACGGCCTCGCCGCCGCCCGCAGGACCGGGGACGTACGCGCACTCGCGCTCGCCCTCGAAGGCCTGGCCGGGGCGCGCTCGGCGGCGGGCCGGGACGCCGAGGCCGGCGCCCTGCTCGGCACCGCCGCCGCTCTCCGCGACTCCGTCGGCTCCCCGCTCCCCCGGGCCGAACGCGTCGACGTGGACCGCGCGGCCGCCCGGGCCCGCGAGCGCCTCGGCGGCGGCTTCGACGCGGCATTCGCCCACGGCCGGGGGCTCACCGCCGACGAGCAACTCCTCGCCCTCACCCAGAATTGACCCATGATTCCGACCCGGAAATGCCCTGTTCCGACGGTCTGTCACCCCATAGATTCATGGTCATGACGAACCCCCGCATCAACTTCGCCACCGCCGCACCGAAGGCCTTCAAGGCCCTGATCGGCTTCGACGCCGCCGCCCGTGAGGGCCTCGACCCGGCCCTGGTCGAGCTGGTGCAGATCCGCGCCTCCCAGCTCAACGGCTGCGCCTACTGCCTCCACCTGCACACCTCCGACGCCCGCAAGGCCGGCGAGAGCGAGGAGCGGCTGCACCTGGTCGCCGTCTGGAAGGACGCCGGCCACTTCTTCACCGCGCAGGAACGCGCCGCCCTCGCCCTCACCGAGGCCGTCACCCTGATCGGCCAGGGCGGCGTCCCGGACGACGTCTACGCCCACGCCGCCGCGCACTTCACCGAGGAGGAACTGGCCCACCTGCTGGCCCTGATCCTCACCATCAACACGTGGAACCGCATCGCCCTCAGCACCGCCAAGATCCCCGGTACCGACGAGCGCGCGGCCCACTGACGGCCACCACCTACCACCTACCACCTACAGCCGCCGGGAACGTTTCGGCCCCGGCCGAACCGTGCCCGGGGCACCATGGACCCATGCCACTCGCCCAGCTCGCCGGACTGCTCGCCGACCCGACCCGCGCCGCGTTCTGCACCGCCCTGCTCGACGGTCGGGCCTGGACCGCCGGCGAGCTGGCCCGGCACGCCGCTGTCGCGCCGTCCACGGCCAGCGAGCACCTGTCTCGCCTGATCGCCGGGGGTCTGCTGGCGGAGGAGCGGCAGGGGCGGCACCGGTACGTCCGGCTGGCCGGCCCGGAGGTGGCGGCGCTGATCGAGGACCTCACCGTCTTCGCGGAGACGGCGGCCCCCGCGGCGGCCCCCGCCAGGGCCCCGCGCAGTCTGCGTGAGTCCACCCGGCTGAGTGCCGAGGCCCGCGCCCGGACCTGCTACGACCATCTGGCCGGCCGCCTCGGTGTGGCCGTCACCGACGCCGTGCTGGCCCGCGGCCTGGTGGCGGACGACGCCGGGCTCGCCGTGACCGAGCGCGGGCGGGAGTGGCTGGCCGGCGCCGGCATCGAGCTGCCCGCCCGGGCGGGGCACAGCGGCGGCCGCCCGGTGGTGCGCAGCTGCCTGGACTGGACGGAGCGCCGCACCCACCTCGGCGGGGCGCTCGGTGCCGCGCTCTGCCGGACGGCGCTGGACCGGGCCTGGGTGGAGCGGATCGGCTCCGGCCGGGCCCTGCGGGTCACGGCGGACGGCGACCGGGCCCTGCACGAGCTGCTCGGTCTCCAGCTCACCTGAGAGCTCACCCGCGAGGGCTCATCCGACAGCCCCGGAGCGAACCCCTCACCCCATCGTCTTCGCCCCGTCCAGCGACTCCCGGATGATGTCCGCGTGCCCGGCGTGCTGTGCGGTCTCCGCGATGATGTGCAGCAGGACCCGCCGCACCGACCAGCTCGCGCCCGGTTCGAACCACGGTGCCTCCGGCAGCGGGTGGGCGAGGTCCAGGTCGGGCAGGGTCGAGATCAGCTCGTCGGTCTCGTGCGCCACCCGCTCGTACGCGGCGAGCAGCGACGCCAGCGTCTCGCCGTCCGCCATCCGGAACTGGCCCTCCCAGTCGACGGGCTCGCTCCGCATCGCCTCCGCACCGCCGGTCGCGAACCGCATCCACCGGGCCTCGACTCCCATGACGTGCTTGATCAGGCCGCCCAGGCACAGCTCGCTCACGGTGGTGCGCCGGGCGGCCTGCTCGTCGGTGAGGTCGCGGACGGTGTAGCGCAGGAAGCCGCGGTGCTTGTCCAGCGTCTGCAGCAGGTCGGCCCGCTCGCTGCTCACCGGGACACCCCGCTCACCGAGACGCCCCGCTCATCAGATGTCCGCCATCACGGGCAGGTCCCCGGACGTCGTGCCGAGGTCGATGATGCCGAAGGCCGCGCCCTGCGGGTCGCCGACCGCCGCGAACCGGCCGAACGGGCTGTCCATCGGACCGGCGTACACCTGTCCGCCACGCTCGGTGATCTTGGCGGCGGTCGCGTTGCAGTCGTCCACGGCGAAGAACACGCTGACGTAGGACGGTGCCTCGGGCGGGAGGTCCTCCGGGCCCATCTTCATCCGGCCGAGGACGGGCTGGCCGTCGACGTGGAAGATCTTGTAGTCCACCTCGTCGGTGTCCATCTTCTTGGTGGTGAACGGGAAGACGGCGGGGAAGAACCCGTCCGCCTTGCCGGGCTCGCGGGTGAGCACCTCGGCCCAGGTGTACGCGCCGGGCGCGCCCTGCTTCTCGAAGCCCTCGTGGCTGCCGGCCTGCCAGACACCGAACGTGACGCCGCCCGGGTCCTTGCCGATCACCATGGTGCCGAAGTCGCCGACCTGCATCGGGCCCATCAGCACCTCGCCGCCGTTGGCGCGGATGCCCTCCGCGGTGGCCGCGGCGTCCGGCGAGGCGAAGTACAGGCACCAGGCGGACGGCGGCGCGTCCTGGCCCGGCATCGGCGGCACGACGGCGGCGACCGCCTTGCCGTCGGAGTACGCCGTCGTGTAGTTGCCGAACTCCGACGAGCTCTCGCCGAAGGTCCAGCCGAGCACGTCGCCGTAGAACGTCTTGGCGCCGTCCAGGTCGGCGAACATCGCATCGGCCCAGCAGGGTGTGCCCTCGGGTAGCGCGGCCATGGCTCTGCACCTCTTCTTGTGACATTGATGACGTTTTGCCCCGATTCGCCACAGTAGTCAGTCCCCCGCCCGCCCGCGCCCCGAGCCACGCCTGCGCCATCTCCGAGCCACGCCCGAGCCGCCTCGCCAACGGCGACGGCCCGCCGGTGCACCCACCGGCGGGCCGTCCCGGAACGAGCAGCCCGCTACCCGGCCGCACCCACCGCGCCACCGGGAGCAGCCGCAGCCGCCGGAACGGCCGGAACCGCCGCGCTGAACGGCGCCCGCGCTCCCGCCGTCCCGAAGCCGGCCGGCCCGGACGGAACCACCCCCGGCCGCGGCGCCGCCTCGGCCGCACCGACGCCCGCACCGACGCCCACACCGACGCCCGCCGCCACCGGTGCCGCCGCCACGAGCCGCGCCCCCGCCGTCCCCAGCCCCTTCGGCCCCAACACCGCCTCCCCCGCCGCGGCAGGCTCCACCGGGAGCTCCTCCCGCCCGAAGTGCCGCTTGAGGTCGCCCTCCGTGTACCGCTTGCAGCCCCGGTGCCAGATCAGGATGCCGGCGAGCCAGTTCTCCAGCTCCTTGACGTACCCGTCCAGCAGCGCCCGGCCCTCGGGGCCCAGGTCGAAGTCGTCGTACAGCACCGGGAACTCGTTCTGCACCACGTGCTGGAACTGCTGAACCCGCGAGTGCATCAGGTCGTCGACGATGCGGACGGCGGCCGGGTAGTCGCAGTTGAAGAAGTTCTGCACGACCAGCACCGCGTTGTGCACCTCGCCCTCGTACTCGACCTCCTTCTGGTACGAGAACAGGTCGTTCATCATGCACGCGTAGTCGGCGGCCGCGTTCTCCAGCGAGCGCATCGGCCCGCTCTCGTAGATCTCGGGCGGGACGGACTGCTCGTGGGCCAGCCGGCAGAGGCTCATGGTGAGGTCGGAGCCGAAGGTCTTGCGGCGCATCTCGATGTAGTCGACCGGGTCGGGGATCCGGTGCTGCGCCTGGTTGTCGAGCTCCCAGACCCAGCTCTCCACCATGTCTTCCACAGCTGTGCGGAACTGCTGCCGGGCGTCGGCGGTCATCGGCCCGGCGGTCCGCTCCCAGAGGTCGGCGAGGCCGCGTTCCAGGGCGTTCACCGGCTCCGGCACCGGGCTGCCGTCGACGGGCATGAACTCGGAGAAGCGCGCGGTCAGCAGCTTGGCGCCGGCCAGGTCGCGGGCCCGCCCGAACACCACCGGGTAGTAGTCGTCGCCGTAGGTGCCCCAGGTCAACCAGGCCGAGGTGAGGTCGAGTTGGTCGGCGGTGGCGTCCGGGTGGATGCCGGCCGAGCAGAGCGGGAAGTCGTAGTCGGCGAGCTTCTCGGCCGTCCAGATGTCCGAGTGGGGCAGGCCCGGCTGCGCCTCCAGCATGCCCATCTTCTCGGCCCACGCGGCGGTGTTGCGCCGCGAGGTGTCCAGGTGCCTGCTCAGCTCGACGCTGAACGGGAGTTTGAACTCCGGCAGTCGGGACGGGCCGACGTGCTGGAACGGCACGTGGCTGTGCGAGCGGGCCCGCCGCACCGCCGGGCCGACGCCGCCCGGCGACCCGGGCGTGCCGTCCAGCGTGTTGATCCCGAACGCGCCGCTCAGCGAGCCCAACTCTCCGAGCCCGCCCGGGAATGCGCGCCCGGGACCGGACCGGAGCACGTCCAGCGCCGATGTGCCGACCCCGCCGATCGCGTACGGGTCCCACCAGTTGCTCTCGGCAGCCTCGGCGGCAGCCCCGCCGTCGTTCATGTACCGGCTGGACCGCATGTGCCACTCGTGGCCACCGGACTGCCAGTCCTGGAGGCCCTTGACGTACGCCAGCACCTTGGCGCAGCCCACCGGGTCCAACCCGGTTTCGGCGAACAGTGCCGGGAGTTCGGTGAACACGGTGTTCTCGAACTGCTGGAGCCGCGAGGTGAGCAGGTCGTTGACGGCCTCCGCGGCCTCCTGCGTCGAGCAGCCGAGGAAGGTCTCCAGCACGAGGATGCCGTTGCTCAGCTCGCCCTCGTCCTCGACCTCGCGCTGGTAGGAGAAGATGTCGTTGCGCAGGTGGACGCCGTCCGAGAAGGCGTCCATCAGCACCCGCAGCGGCCGCGAGCCCGAAACCTCCTGCGGCACCTCGGCGTTGGCCGCGTACTCGATCAGCCCGGCGGACCAGGGCGCGCCGCCGACCTTGCGGCGCATCTCAATGTACTCGACCGGGTTGGCGATCCGGCCGGCGTTGATGTTGGCGAGCTCCCAGAGCGACTCGTTGAGCAGGTTCCGGGTGCTCTCGGCGAACCGGATCCGCCAGTCCTCGCCCATCGTCGGCACGGTCCGCCGCCAGAGGTCGGCCAGCCCCGCCTCGACCGGGTTGGTGGGCTCGGGCATCGGCGTGGACGGGTCGGCCGGCATGAACAGCGGCAGCCGGTCCAGGTAGGCCTTGCCGCCCTCACGGTCGTTGCTGCGCTTGTAGATCTCCAGGAAGTGGTCGTCGAAGAAGAAGACCCACACGTACCAGTCGGTGACCAGCGAGAGTGCCTCGGCGGAGGCGTCCGGGTGTGTGTACGCGCAGAGCAGGCCGTAGTCGTGCGCCTCCAGGTCGGCCTGGTCCCAGATCCCCGAGCCCTCCAGCATCCCCATCTGCCGGGCCCACGCGGTGGAGTGGGTGCGGGCCTCTTCCAGATGGGGGTTGAGACGTGCCGGGTGCGGCACGTAGAAGGAGGGCAGTTCGAACGGCTGAGTCACCGGGCGAGCCTTTCTGGACGTGTCGAGGAGGCCGACCGGCACGGCGAAGCACACCTCGGTCCTTGTCAGCGCCCGCCACCCGGTCGGCTCAGCATTACCCCTGCGCAACGATCTCCACTGACGAACGGGAACAGTCATATGAGATAGGCCCATTGACTCGAACGCCTGCCCAAATCCATGCCCGCCACTGGATCACCCGTACGACCGGGCGCCCATCCCCTCGGGCCCGATGGGTGCCGGGAAATGCCGACGGGCGGCGTAGGCCGACATGGTGTCGGGGTACGCCGCCCTGGGGCGGGAGGGGTTGCGGGGGGCGGCCCGCGTGGTCATGGCGGTTACTTCGGGTCGCGGTTGAAGCTGGAGGTGGACCAGCGGTAGCCGAGCACGGTCAGGGCCAGGCACCAGGCGACGGCGAGCCAGCCGTTGTGGCCGATCCCGGTGCCCAGGAGCAGGCCGCGCAGGGTCTCGATGGCGGGGGTGAAGGGCTGGTACTCGGCGACCGGCTGGAACCAGCCGGGCATGGAGTGGACCGGGGTGAAGGCGCTGGACAGCAGCGGCAGCAGGATCAGCGGCATCGCGTTGTTGCTGGCGGCCTCCGCATTGGGGCTGACCAGGCCCATGCCCACCGCGATCCAGGTCAGTGCCAGGGCGAAGAGGACGAGCAGCCCGAACGCGGCCAGCCACTCCAGGACGGT
>NZ_JBVJCO010000012.1:61765-210777 GCF_055588525.1 Kitasatospora sp. NPDC041988 | reverse complement strand
CCCCCCCCCCCCCCCCCCCCCCCCCCCCCCCCCCCCCCCCCCCCCCCCCCCCCCCCCCCCCCCCCCCCCCCCCCCCCCCCCCCCCCCCCCCCACGGCCCTCACCCCCGCAGAGGCGCCACCCCCGCAGCAGGCTTCACCGACGCAGCAGGCTTCACCCACGCGGAAGGGCCGGGAGACCGTGTTCGACTTTCTTGACCATTACGACCTGCTGGGGGCCTTCTGGGTGACGGTGCAGCTCACGTTCTGGTCCGCCATCGGCGCCCTGATCTGGGGAACCGTACTGGCCGCCATGCGCGTCAGCCCGGTGCCGCTGATGCGCGGCTTCGGCACCGCCTACGTCAACGTGGTCCGGAACATCCCGCTCACCGTGATCATCGTCTTCACCTCGCTGGGCCTGTTCCAGACGCTCGGCGTCACGCTCGGCGGCGGCACCTTCAAGACGATCGACTTCCGGCTCGCCGTACTCGGCATGATCGCCTACACCGCGGCGTTCGTCTGCGAGGCTCTGCGGTCGGGCATCAACACGGTGCCCATCGGCCAGACCGAGGCGGCGCGGGCCATCGGCCTGAGGTTCGGCCAGGTGCTGACGCTCATCGTCCTCCCGCAGGCCTTCCGTTCGGTGGTGGGCCCGCTGGCGAACGTGCTGATCGCGCTGACCAAGAACACCACGGTGGCCTCCGCGATCGGGGTCGCCGAGGCCGCGGCCCTGATGCGGGTGATGATCGAGAACGAGGCCCAGCTCATCCTCATCTCCGCCGTCTTCGCGTTCGGCTTCATCTGCCTCACCCTCCCGACCGGGCTCTTCCTCGGCTGGGTGAGCAAGAAGGTCTCGGTGCGGCGGTGACCTCGCCGACCACGCTCTACGACGTCCCGGGGCCGCGCGCCAAGCGGCACAATGTGCTGTACACGGTGCTGTTCCTGGTCGCCCTCGCGGTCGTGGTCTGGTGGGTGGTCCAGAGCCTCGGCGACAAGAACCAGCTCGAATGGGCCAAGTGGCGGCCCTTCTTCACGGACTCCCGCGCCTGGTCGACGTTCCTCCTGCCGGGGCTGCGGGCCACGATCGAAGCGGCCGCGCTCGCCATGGTCCTCGCGCTGCCGCTCGGAGCGCTGTTCGGCATCGCCAGGCTCTCCGAGTACCGGTGGGTGCGGGGCGCGGCCGGCACGGTCGTGGAGTTCTTCCGTGCCATCCCCGTGCTGATCCTGATGCTCTTCGCGAACGCGGCGTACTCCGAGTACACCGACGTCAGCCCCGACAGCCGGCCGCTGTACGCCGTGGTCACCGGTCTCGTCCTCTACAACGCCTCCGTGCTCGCCGAGATCGTCCGGGCCGGCATCCTCTCCCTCCCCCGGGGCCAGACCGACGCGGCCAAGGCCATCGGCATGCGCAAGAACCAGGTCATGCGCTACGTGTTGCTGCCGCAGGCGGTCACCGCGATGCTGCCGGCGATCGTCAGCCAGCTGGTGGTCATCGTGAAGGACACCGCGCTGGGCGGCGCGCTGCTCGGCTTCTCCGAGCTGCTGGCGTCGGTCCGCCCGATGAGCGCGAACTACGGCGCCAACACGATCGCCTGCTTCGCCGTCGTCGCGGTGATCTTCGTCGTGATCAACTTCACGCTCACGTCCTTCGCCGGCTGGCTGGAGGGCCGGCTGCGGCGCGGCAAGAGGTCCACCGGCGCGGTGGTCGGCGTCGACGCGGTCGAGGAGCTGTCGACACCGGGCGAGCATGTGACCCGGGACGATCTCGACGGCGGCCCGGCACCCCCCGGCGCGTGACGACCGGCCCTGGGCGACCAGCCCGGGTGACGACCGGCCCCGGGTGACCGGACGGGAGCGGCCCGGGCGTGCGAACCGACCGGCTGTGCTGCGCGGTCAGTTCGCACGGCCCCGGCCCCGGCCCCGGCCCCGGCGCTCAGCTCAGGGACTCCCCCGACTCCACGACGACCCCGTACAGGTCGGCGACGGTCGCGAGCGCGCCGTGGTGGATCTGGTCGGCGGTCAGCTCGGTGCCGCCCACCGACCGCAGCGGCCGCGTCGCGCAGGCGTCGGCGACCACCGTGGGCCGGTTGCCACGCAGGAACGCGCCCTGCGTGGTGAACAGCACGCACATGTTCGTCATGAACCCGGCGATGATGACGTCCTTGTTGCCGGCGGCGTCGATGTGCTCGCCCAGGTCGGTGTCGACGAACGCGTTCGGGACCTGCTTGACGACGACGGGCTCGCCCTCGATCGCCGCCACGCTCGGGTGGATCTGGCCGATCTCCGCCCGGATGTCGTACGGGGTGCCCTCGCCGCCGTCGTTGATGACGTGGATGACCTTCGCGCCCGCCGCCCGTGCCCGCCCCAGCAGTGCGGCGGCGGAGTCGAGCGCGGCCTGCCAGCCGTCCAGCTCCATCACGCCGTGGACGTAGGTGTTCTGGTAGTCGATCAGGATCAGGGTCGAACCGGCAAGCGACGCGGGCGTCTCGTCGAAACCGTTGAGCTCGCGCAGGGTCGTCGAAGCCATGGGAGTACCGCCTTAGATTCTGTGCCAGGACGTGCAGTTCACCCGCGGTGACCTGCTCCTGAAACGCTACGGGCGGCTGCCCCATGTCGGCAATGCCATCTAACATGCAGATACGGACATCGCCCGTGCCGACCAGTGGAGCCCCATGAACACCGTCAACCGACTCATCGTCATCGTCCTCTTCGAGGGCGTCGACCTGCTCGACGTGACCGGACCACCCGAGGTCTTCTCGCTGGTGCAGCGCGAGACGGACGACGCGACGGGCTACCAGGTCGTCCTCGCCGCCGAGACCCTGGACCCCGTCACCACCTCCGCCGGCGTCCGGATCCTCCCCGACCTCACCTTCGAGGAGGCGTCCGCACGGGCCGTCGACACCCTCCTGGTGCCCGGATCCGTCGAGGTCGACGACCGGCGCCGCGTCCACGCCCTCGCCGACCCCACCGTGGTCGGCTGGGTGAAGACGCTCGCCGCGACCTCGCGGCGGGTCACGTCCGTCTGCGTCGGGGCGCACCTCCTGGCCGCCGCCGGGCTGCTCGACGGCAAGCGCGCCACCACCCACTGGTCGACCGCGCAGCAACTCGCCGCCGAGTACCCGGCGGTCGAGGTCGACGCCGACCCGATCTTCATCCGCGAGGGCGACGTGTGGACCGGGGCGGGGATCAGCGCCTGCCTCGATCTGGCGCTCGCCCTCGTCGCCGACGACTTCGGCGAGGCCACCGCACTGCGCGTCGCCCGGCAGCTCGTGATGTACCTGAAGCGCCCGGGCGGGCAGAGCCAGTTCAGCGTTCCCCTCGAACCCGTCTCGACGACACGGCGCATCGAGGACCTCCGCCACCACATCACCCGCACCCTGGGCGAGCAGCACACCGTCGCCGGCCTCGCCGAATTCGCCCACGTCAGCGAGCGGCAGCTCACCCGGATCTTCAAGGCCGAACTCGGCATGACACCGAGCGTCTACATCGAGTCGGCCCGGGTCGAAATGGCGCGCAACCACCTCGAATCCACCGACATGACCCTCGAACGCATCGCGTCCACCTGCGGCTTCGGCACGACGGACACCCTCGTCCGGGCGTTCCGCCGCAGGCTCGACACCACACCGACGGAATACCGCCTCCGCTTCCGGTCCGGCACCGGCTGACCACCGCGAGCGTGGAAGCGGAGAGCGGGGCGGGCCCCGGTCAGAGGGCCGAGCGGAGACCGGGAGGCGGGGTGATCCCGAACTCGGATTCCAGCAACTCGCCTATTTCGTCCGGGCCTTCGAGCTCCCGGGTCGAGACCGCCCCTTCGGCGTCGGTACGGGTCAAGGTCGTCCCTTCGAGCCGCAGGTGGGCGTCGGCCTGGGTGCGCTGGATGTAGAGCCGCCGGAAGGGCGAGCGCGGGTGGGTCGCCACGTGCCAGTTGGCCATCTTGATGTCGGGGGTGGGGACCGGATCCAGGGTGAACGCGGTCTGGTCCTCCCAGGTGTCGCCCGTCCTCGCCTGGAGCACCCAGACCGGAGCGGGACCGTCCGCCTCCTCCACCACGAGGCGGTGGAAGCGCCCGGCGCCCTCCCGGACCTGGCCGGGGACCATCGGCAGGGGCTCCAACAGCGCGCCGATGGACCCGAACCCGACATCGAGGAGGTAGCGGCCGGGATCACCGGGCACCCGGACGGCCAGCACCATGTGGGTCCGCGGCCGGATCTCCCCGGACCGCGCGCCGACGCGGACGCGGCCGGTGAGCCGGGTGACCTCGAAGCCCAGCTGGTCCAGTACGGCGCCGAGCAGGGTGTTGTGCTCGAAGCAGTATCCGCCGCGGGCGCCTTCGACAAGTTTGGCCTGCAGGTCGGCGACGTCCAGCGACGGTACCGAACCGACGACCACATCGAGGTTTTCGAACGGGATGCCGAGGACGTGTGCATGGTGCAGGGAACGGAGGGTGGCGAGGGTGGCCGCGGGCTCCCCGTCCCATCCGATGCGTGCGAAGTACTTCTCCAGATCAACAGTCATACCGTCACCCTACGTACCGTAAGGGGGTATTGACCTCGGCCAATGGACCCGGCCGCGGTGGACCGCGCGACCTAGGTCCCGTCCCGACCCCATTCGCGCCACCCGGATCGCCCCGCCCGGGGCGTCACGGCACGGGACGGCTCACCTGCCCGGCGCCGGGCGGGTCCCCGGCTGCCACGCGGGCAGTGACCAGGCCCGATTCGTAGGCGGCGATGACCGCCTGGGCGCGGTCACGGACGGCGAGCTTGTCGAAGATGCCGGTGATGTGGTTCTTGACCGTGGAGAGGCTGATGTCCAGCCCGCGAGCGATGCCGGTGTTGTCGAGGCCGGTGGCCATCAGCCGCCACACCTCGACCTCGCGAGGGGTGAGTTCACCCCGGACGGTGGGGGCCGGCCGGGCGACGCCGGGTGCCCGTACGTAGGTGGAGATCAGCCGGGTGAGCAGGCGCGGCGCGACGACGGCCTCGCCCGCGTGGACGGTGCGGATCGCCGCGCTCAGGTCCTCCGGGGAGCTGTCCTTGGGCAGGAACCCGTAGGCTCCGGCACGCAGGGCGCCCACGACGTACTCGTCGAGGTCGAAGGTGCTGAGGGCCAGGACCCGGCAGCCGGGCACGGTGGCGGCGAGCTCAACGGTCGCGCCGACCCCGTCGAGGACGGGCATCCGGATGTCCATCACCACGACGTCGGGGTGCAGTTGGCGGGCGAGGCTGACGGCCTGCGCACCGTTCTCGGCCTCTCCCACCACCTCGAAGGACGGGTCGGGGGAGAGGATCAGCGACAGGCCGCGCCGGACCAGCGGCTGGTCGTCCACGATCAGCACCTTGATCCTCGGCGGCTTCGGACCGGTCCCGGTCATCGGCGCGCCCCCTCGTACCGGAGGGCCGCCTCGTCCGCCTCGTCCGTGGTCAGCGGCAGGTCGGCCAGCACGGCGAACCCGCCGCCGGCCTGCGGGCCGGCGGTGAGGGTGCCGCCGTGCAGGGCCACGCGCTCGCGCATGCCGATCAGGCCGTAGCCGCCCGGGCCCGCCGCCGGCGCCCCCTCGTACGGCGGTGCGCCCCCGCCGTCGTCCCGCACCTCGACGGTCACCCGTTCCTGACGGTACGTCAGCTGCACTGACACGCGGGCTGCCCCCGCGTACTTGCGGGCGTTGGTGAGAGCCTCCTGGGCGATCCTGAACACCGTGAGCCCGACGGTCGGCGGCAGCGGCCGCTGCGGCCCGCGGACGCCGAACTCGGTCGGCAGTCCGGCGAGGCGGGACTCTGCCACCAGGCGGTCGAGGTCGTCGACGCCCGGCTGGGGCAGCGCCGGAGCCGTCTCCGGCTCGTCGCCGGCCCGCAGCACGTCGAGGAGCTGGCGCATCTCGCGCAGCGCGAGCCGCCCGGAGGCCTCCAGGGTGACCAGGGCGTCCCGGACGACCTCCGGATCGGCGATGTTGGCCCGGGCTCCCCCGGCCATCAGCTGCATGGTGGTGATGTGGTGGGCCACGATGTCGTGCAACTCCCTTGCGATGCGGCGGCGTTCGTCGGCCACCGCGCGGTCGGCGAGGAGTCTGCGGTTGGCCGCCACCTCCCGCTGCCAGCGGTTGACCACCAGAGCGGTACCGACGACGATCAGGCTGGAGAGGGGCGGGGAGACGGCGGCCTGCCAGGGCGGGATCCGGCCGTTGCTCTGGCTCACCAGCGTCAGCGCCACCGTCGCGACGGTGGCCACCGCCGTCACCCGGCCGGGGCAGGCCCTGGCGACCGAGTACAGGGCGACCACCAGGACGGCGCCGAAGTGACTCGGCAGCGGGACGGCCAGGGCGGCTGTCGCATCAAGTGCCAGCACGGCGGCCAGCGCAGCCACCGGGTGGCTGCGCCGGGCGAGCAGCGGCATCGCCGCCAGCGCGACGAGGAGGAAGCCGGCCACGCTCACGTCGTACCGGCTGCCGGGGTCGTCGAAGAACACGTAGCTGAGCAGGTTCATCGCGCAGGCCCCGCCGGTCACGAGCGCATCGTTGCGGGACCACGGCGGCTCGGCTCCGTCGACGGGCAGCGGCTCCCGGGCGTCGCCGGGCCCGGCCTGTCGGTTCCTGGGCATGTCCGTTCTCCCCTTGTCCGGCCTTCCGGCCTCCTGGCCCCCGGGACAGGGTTGCACACCGGCCGCGATGGCAGCACCGGCGGCAACTCGCGGACCTGCCCCGGCCGCGGGCCCGTAACCAGGACCAGGGTCCTGGTCACGGGCCGGGGAGGGCCCCAGGGCCCTGGCTCGGATCATCCGTTGCCACGACGCCCGGCGGCCCCTCCGGGTGATGGTCTGGAGACCGGCCGGGATCCCCCGCCAGACATCCGCAGCCAAGTCCGTCCGCCGGAGGACACCGTGATCCGCGCCCTGACCGGATACTCCACCAGACACCCGTGGAAGGTCATCGCCCTCTGGGTGGTGCTGGGTGTCGTACTGAGCGCCCTGACCCCGACGCTGCTCGCCCGCGTCACCCAGCACCAGACCGGGGACTTCCTTCCCCGCAGCTACGACTCGGCCGCCGCACTGCAGATCGCCGAGGAGCGGTTCGGGGCGAACCCCGAGGCCACCACGGTGACGGTGCTGGTCGCCCGGTCCGACGGCAGGGCCCTCGGCGCCGCCGACCAGCAGCTGATCGAGGCCGAGGCGGCGAAGCTGGCCCAGCACCGGGTGATCATGCCCCGGGAGGACGACCTCCCGCGGTTCCTGGTCCCGGACCGCTCCCAGACGCCCCTGATCGCCCCGGCGATGACGGCGCCCGACCGCAGTTTCGAACTGCTCGCCGTCCAGCTGACCGGGAATCCCACGGACAAGGGCGTCCAGGGCGTCTACCGGACCTTCCGGGACGCCGCCCGGACGCAGTTCTCCGAGGCGGGGATGCGCACCGGGTTCACCGGGAGCCTCGCCGAGACCGTCGACACCACGGATGCCCACGAGACCGCCGCGGCGGTCGGGAGCGCCCTCGTCATGGGGCTGATCGTCGTGCTCAACGTGCTGGTCTTCCGCAGCGTACTGGCGGCCCTGCTGCCGCTGCTCGCGGTCGCCATGCTCGGCGGCGCGGCGACGGGAGCCGTCGCGGGCGCCGCGGTGCTCACCGGCCGCAAGCTCGACGCCGGCACCCCGGGGCTGATCAACGTCGTCCTGCTCGGCATTGGCATCGACTACCTGCTGTTCCTGCTGTTCCGCTTCCGCGAGCAGCTGCGCGCCCGGCCCGATCAGCCCGCCCGCGAGGCCGCCGAGCAGGTCTCCGGCCGGGTGGGCGCCGCGATCACCTCGGCGGCGCTGACCATCGTGGCCGCGTTCGCCACCCTGGGCCTGGCGACCTTCGGGCAGTTCCGCTCGCTGGGCCCCGCGATCGCCGTCGCGGTCCTGGTGATGCTGCTCGGCAGTCTCACCCTGCTGCCCGCACTGCTGGCCGCCGCCGGGCGCCGGATGTTCTGGCCGTCGCGAACCCTGCACCGCGAGCCGCGCGAGGGCCGTGCCGCCCGCTTCGGCGTGCTGGTCACGCGGCGACCGCTGACGATGCTGACCGCCTCCGTCGCCCTGCTCGCCGCGCTGGCCGCCGGAGTGACCGGGATCCGCATGGACTACGGCCGGGGCGACTCCGGCGACCGAACCGCTGCCGCGGTCACCGCGGCCGAAATCTCCCGCACGCTGCCGGCCGGGGTGTCGGACCCGACGAGCGTCTTCGTCACCGCCACGGACGCCGCCACCCTCACCATCGCGGGGCTCGACGGCCTCTCCCGTGCGCTCACCCGGGTCGACGGCGTGGGCCAGGTCGCACCGACCGTCCTGAACGAGGACCGCCGTGCCGCCCGGATCGACCTCTACCCGACCGCCGACCCGCAGAGCCGGCAGGCCCGCGACCTGGTCGCCGGACCGATCCGGGCCGCGGTCGCCCGGCACACGCCCGCCGGGACGACGGCACATGTGGGCGGGACGGCGGCGGTCCTCGCCGACGTCTCGACCGCCGTCGGCCACGACCTCACGATCGTGTTCCCGGTCGCGGCCGCGCTGATCGCGCTGATCCTCCTGCTGCTCCTGCGCAGCCTGCTCGCACCGGCGGTCCTGATGCTCTCCGTCGGGCTCGGCTTCGCCGCCACCCTCGGCGCCGCCACGCTGCTGTTCCAGCACGCCCTTGGCGAGCCGGGCGTCAGCTTCACCCTCCCGCTGGTGCTGTTCCTGTTCGTCGTGGCCCTGGGCACCGACTACAACATCCTCATCGCCGACCGGATCCGGGAGGAGATGCAGCGGCCGGGCCCGGCCCACGCCGCCGTGGCCCGCGCGGTACGGCACACGGCACCGGCCATCGCGACGGCCGGGCTGGTGCTGGCCGGGTCCTTCGCCACGCTCGCCACGACCCCGGGAAGCGAACAGGTCGCCTTCGCGATGACGCTCGGCATCATGCTCTCGGCGCTCGTGCTCTCACTGGTAGTGGTCCCCGCGCTTGCCGCACTCCTCGGCCGGGCCATCTGGTGGCCGGTCCGCCCGCGGCCCACCGCGGGCGGCCGCCCCCAGCACCGTGCGGCGGCACCAGCCCCGGAACCCGACCGGGTCACGGCGTCCTGAGGCCTGGACCGCCGGCCGCGGGGCGCATGGCCCCGGGGCCGGCGGTCTCATGGCCGACGGTCCCGCACCGCCGGCCACCCGGGTTCGCCCGGGTTCGCCCGGGTTCGCCCGGTGGACGGTCCCGTCCTCCGCTCAGAAGGCGGAGTTGGCGGCCCAGTGCGCCAGCAGCTCCTCGTCGCCCCGCACCTCGAAGCGGTCGGCGGACCGGTCCAGCCGGCCGTAGAGGAGGAGCAGCAGGTCCGAGGCGGAGCCGCGGACCGTCGCGTCGGCGGTCACGTCGGCGGTCGCGTCGGCGGTCGCGTCCGCGCCCTGCGGGTCGAGCCCGAAGCCGTCGGGGCGCAGCCGGACCAGCCAGTCCCCGTCGCCGTCGGTGCGGGTGAACCGGATGGTCCGGTCCGCGCCGCGGAGGGCGGCCGTCCCGGGGGCGAAGCCGGCGGCGAAGGGCAGGTTGGTCAGGAACTCCGACACCCCGTCGGCGGCCAGCGCCGGGTCGATGTCAGGGCGCAGTCCCAGCGCGAGGTCGGCGTCCACGCGGTGCACCAGGGTCTCGAACAGCATCCGGCGCACCCAGAACCGGGCGTGCTGGTCGGCGCCCCACGCCCACATCGGTGCGTCGAGGTCGGCCGCGGCGAACTCCGCGCCGGCCTGTGCCGCGGCTTCGGCCAGCCATTCGGGGTAGTCGTCCGGCGTCTGCGGCAGGCGCAGGTCGACGTCGCGGCTGCGCGGCGGCTCCTGGAGCTTCTGCCGCAGCAGGACGGTGAACCAGCGCTGCACGCTGCCGGTGTGGCGCACCAGGTCGGTCAGCGTCCAGCCCGGGCAGGTGGGTACCGGGGTGGCCGGATCGGCGGTCCGGACGGTGGCGACGAAGCGCGCGGTCTCGGCCGCGACGCCGGCGGCGTGGTCGATGGTGGTGGTGGTGGTCACGAGGGTCATTCTCCCGGGTGGCTGGGTCGGCTCAGACGAGGGGCTTGTCGACGACGGCCTTGGCGTGGCTGAACGTGTCGATGGAGTACTCACCGTGGTAGCGGCCCATGCCGCTCTCGCCCACGCCGCCGAACGGCAGCTCGGGCATGGCCAGGTGGGAGACCGGCAGGCCGAAGGAGAGCGCGCCGGAGGAGGTCTCCTCGGTCAGCCGCCGCTTGGTCCGCTCGGACTCGGTGAAGGCGTAGAGGGCGAGCGGCTTGTCACGCTCGTTGATGAAGGCGATCGCCGCGTCGAGGTCCGGCACGGCGACGATCGGCAGGATCGGGCCGAAGATCTCCGCGCGCATGACGGGCGCGTCCGGGGAGACGTCCGCGAGGACGGTCGGGGCGAGGTAGCGCTCGGCGCGGTCGTGCCCGCCGCCGGTGACGAGCCGCCCGTCGTCCAGCAGTGCGGCCAGGCGGTCGAAGTGGCGCTCGTTGACGATCCGCCCGTACTCGGGGTCGGCGGCCGGGTCGGTGCCGTACAGCTCCCGGACGGCGTCGGCCAGGTGCTTCTCCAGCCCTGCGGCGGTCTCGCCGATGGCGAGGACGTAGTCGGGGGCGACGCAGGTCTGGCCGGCGTTGAGGAACTTGCCCCGGGCGATCCTGCGTGCGGTGAGGGCGAGGTCGGCGCCGGGCTCGACCACCACGGGGCTCTTGCCGCCGAGTTCCAGGGTGACCGGCGTGAGGTGCCGGACGGCCGCCGCCATGACGATCCGCCCGACCGTGCCGTTGCCGGTGTAGAAGATGTGGTCGAAGCGCTGCTCCAGCAGGGCGGTGGTCTCCGGGACGGCGCCCTCGACCACGGCCACGGTCTCCGGGTCGAGGTAGCGCGGCAGCAGCCGGGCCATCGCCGCGGAGGTGGCGGGGGCGAGCTCGCTGGGCTTGACGACCACGGTGTTGCCGGCGGCCAGGGCGCCGACCAGCGGGGCCAGCGCGAGCTGGAGCGGGTAGTTCCACGGAGCGATGACCAGCACCACGCCGAGCGGGTCGCGGACCACGCGGGCCTCGGCCGGCTGGAAGAAGCCGGGGACGCCGGCCGGCTTCGGCCGGAGCCACTCCTCCAGGTGCGCCACGGTGTGGTCGAGCTCGTTCAGCGTGAACCCGATCTCGGTCCGGTAGGCCTCCGTCGCGCTCTTGCCCAGGTCGGCGGCCAGGGCCTGCTGGAACGCCTCGGCGTGCTCGGTGAGCAGTGCGCGCAGGGCCGCCAGCTTGTCCAGGCGCCAGGCGAGGGGCTTGGTCCGGCCACTGTCGAAGGTGGCGCGCAGGCGGGCGACCAGGGTGGGGATGTCTGCCGCGGCGGAGGTCGGGGTGTGCGTCATGAGGGTCTCGCGGTCCTTCCGGGGGCTTGAAGGCCTAGATGGTTGATGTCTTCAAGTAATTTCGACGGTAGACCTCAATGGTTGAGGATGTCAAGCAATCTCCCTATGCTGGAGGCATGCCCCAGACGCCCCGGCCCACACCGTCACCCTCCCCCGAAGAGCTGATGGACCAGCTCGCACGGGTGGCGGCGGCCTACTACCGCCACTTCGCCACGGTGGCCGCCGGGCACGGGCTCACCCTGATGCAGGGCAAGACGCTCAGCCTGCTGATCCGCCCGCGGCCCATGCGCGCCCTCGCCGAGCTGCTGGCCTGCGACGCCTCGAACGTCACCGGGATCGTCGACCGGCTCACGGCCCAGCACCTCGTCCGCCGCGAGGCCGACCCGGCCGACCGCCGGATCAAGAACATCGTGCTGACCGAGCACGGCGAGCACACCGTCCGCCGCATCCGGGCCGAGCTGATGTCCGGCCTCACCGCCCTGGAACACCTCACACCCGACGAGCGCGGCACCCTCCAGACCCTGCTGGGCCGCGCCTTCCCCGAGACCACCGCCCCACGGGGCTAGGGCTTGTCTGACAATTCGCGTCGCATCAGCGCGCGGCGTTGGGCGCCCGGCTGGGCGTGCCGCCGGAGCGTCCTCGTACTGGACGTACTCGGACGGCCCCGGTGTCCTAGTCAGACACCAGCCGCAAAGAGTGGGGCGACCCGGCTCGGCCTCAGCCTGTTGCTGAAGTTCTTCGAGCTGGAGGGCCGGTTCCCCGATGTGCTGGAAGAGGTCCCGCCGGCCGCGGTGGAGTACGTCGCCGACAAGCGGCTCGACCTGGGGCTGACCGCTGCCGTGCCCCGTCCCCGCACCCCGGTGGACACCGCCGACCGATCGAGTGCGGGGACAGGGTGCTGTCTTGGCCGAAATGACGGCCGGTGCGGTCAGGCGCCGCTGGTGTCGGTCGGTGTCGCCTCGCCGAGCATGGCGAGGGTCAGCACGTTGCCGGAGATGCCCCAGCCGCCGTCGGCGACCTCTTCGACCAGAACCATGGTGGTGTTGCGGGCGCGCTCGCCGTAGATCTCGACATAGAGCTCGGTGGTGCGGGTGACGATCTCCTCCTTCTGCTTCGGGGTGAGGGTCTTCTCGGGGACCTTGAAGTTCGCGAAAGGCATGGCTGGTTGTTCCTTCTCTCAGTAGGGCGTTACAGGGAGCTGCCTGCGGTGAGCAGGCTGTCCAGTCCGATGCGGCGGAAGAAGTCGGCGCGGAGGCGGTCGGCGACCGCGGAGACGACTTCGCTGCCGTCTCGGCTGGGGTCTATGTGAGTGCGCAGAGGCCGAGTGCCATGCTTCATCGCGACCAGTCGCGCGACGGCTTCAGCGACCTCGGTCACATCGGCGCCCGAAGGGATGAGCGCGGCCAGGCGCTTGCCCAGATCGCCCGTAAGGGGCCGGTGACGCTGGTCGTAGGCTTCCGCACAGTCGACGTCGGCGGGGGCGCCTGCGTTGGCGAAGTGGTTGGTGCCGGTGGTGAACGCGCCGGGCACCACGATCGCGGTGTCGATGCCGAACGGGAGCACCTCGGCTGCGTAGCTGACGGCCAGGGCGTCCATCGCGGCCTTGGCGGCGAAGTACGGGGCCAGGAATGGGGGGCAGCCGCCGCGGGTGCTGGAGCTGCCGATCCACACCAGCAGCCCCGAGCCCTGCTCACGCAACTTCGGCAGGGCGGCGCGGTTGACGCGCTGGGTGCCCAGAACATTCACGTCGTACAGGTCCGCGAACTGCTCGGCGGTGAACGCCTCGGCGGCGCCCAGAACCATGTGCCCGGCGTTGTGCACGACCACGTCCAGCCGGCCGCGCTCGGCGAAGATCCGGTCGACCGCGGCGTCGACGGAGTCCTGGGAGGTGACGTCCAGCTCGACGGCGTGCGCGTCGACCCGGTGGTCGGTGCCGTAGCGCGTCAGGTCGGCCGCCGCGGTCGCGTTGCGGGTCGCGATCTGGCGGATGCCCGCGTACACGGTGTGACCGGCGAGGGCCAGAGCACGCACGGACAGTGCCCCGATGCCGCTGGAGGCCCCGGTGACAAGGATGACCTTCCCTGTTTCGTCGTTCCTCATGACAGGGCCTTTCGTTGATCGATGGGGTGGCTGCGGGCGGTTCAGATGATTCCGCCGTTGGCGCGGATGACCTGTCCGTTGATCCAGTGGCCGGCCGGGGAGGCCAGGAACGCGACGACCTCGGCGATGTCGGCCGGGGTACCGAGGCGCTCCAACGGGGGCTGGGCGGCCAGGCGGGCGATGGTCTCCTCGTCCTTGCCGTCCAGGAACAGGTCGGTGGCCGTGGGGCCGGGCGCGACGGTGTTGGCGGTGACGTCCCGGCCCCGCAGCTCCCGGGCCAGGATCAGCGTCAGCGCCTCGACCGCGCCCTTGCCGGCGGCGTACGCGCCGTAGCCCGGGAAGGCCAGCCCCACCACGGACGTGGAGAACGTCACGATCGCGCCGCCGGGGCGCACACGACGGGCGGCCTGCTGGACGACGACGAACGTGCCGCGGATGTTGGTGCGGTGCAGGTCGTCCAGGACGGCCAGATCCAGCTCGGCGATCGGAGCCAGGTGCATCCGCCCGGCCGCGTGCACGACGACGTCGACGCCGCCGCCGCCGCCGAACTCTCCTTCGGCCGCGTCGAACAAGGCCGCCACTGCGCGTTCGTCGGCGACGTCTGCGCGCACTGCGATCGCCCGGCCACCGCTGGTGACGGCCTCCTTCACGGCGGCTTCGGCCTCGTCCTGGTTGCCGGCATAGCCGACCACGACGGCGTACCCGCCGGCGGCCAGCCGGCCAACGGTCCGGCGGCCGATGCCGCGCGAGCCGCCGGTGACGATCGCGACACGGGGTGAGGCGGAGGGCTGGGCCGAGGCAGCGGTCCCGTCGAGGGAAGTGGGGACAGGCATGGCTTACTCCTGTGGTGGATGGGGGTCGGGCCGCGGCCTTGCCGTTGCCCTGCTGCGTCCTCCACGATCGGCCGGTCCCCCCATCCCTAGCCAGGGCTGCGTTTACCCAGGGGATGCCACCCCCTGGCGGCGCTCTGGCGTACGAGCGACCATGGAGGCGTGAACCTTCCAGAACTCGGTGCCTTCCTCAGGACACGCCGCGACCACATCCGCCCCGCGGAGGTCGGTCTCCCCCAAGGCCCGCGCCGGCGCGTCCCCGGGCTGCGCCGCGAGGAAGTCGCGCAGCTGGCAGGGCTGTCAGCCGACTACTACACCGAGCTGGAACGCGGCAGCGCAAAGAACGGCGTGCAGCCCTCGACCCAGACCCTGGCCGCCCTCGCCCGAGCCCTGCGCCTGAACGGCGACGAGCGCGACCACCTGTTTCACCTGGCCGAACGGCCTGTCCCCCCGTCAGCCCACGGACCGTCGGCACACGTGCAGCCCGCGCTCCTCGGACTCTTGGACCGGCTGTCCAACACCCCCGCGCGCGTCATCACCGACCTGCACGAAACCCTGGTGGAAAACGACCTGGCCCTGACCCTGCTCGGCACGTCCCCGGCACACCGCGGCCCGGCGGCAAGCTTCGTGTACCGCTGGTTCACCGACCCGCAGGCGCGCGAGAGATACCCGTCCGAGGATCATCCGCACCACTCCCGGGTGTTCGTGGCCGACCTCCAGGCAGCGGCCGCCCGGCGCGGCCGGGACGCGGAGGTCACGAAGATGGTCGCCGTGCTACGCCGCCGCAGCCAGGAGTTCGCGGCCCTCTGGGACACCCACGACGTCGCGGTGCGCCGCATGGACCACAAGAGGATCGTCCACCCCATACTCGGCGTCATCGAACTCGACTGCTACAACCTCCTCAGCGAGGACGGACGGCAACGCCTTCTGTGGTTCACCGCCCCGCCCGGAAGCCCGGGAGCCGAGCAGCTGGAACTGCTGTCCGTCGTAGGGACCCAGGAGCTGAGCGTCACGCAGGGCAGGGCACCGGAGAGGTTGTCCGCGGCGGAATCCGGATCGCGGCGCTGACCCGCGCCGCAGAGGGAGGACCGCCTTCCCAGCAAGGCGTGGCGGCCCCTACCCCCACAGAGATATGTTCTCCGGCCCGGGGCTCACGATGACCCCCTTGATTCCCGCGCGGCGGGAATTGTCAGACATGCCCTAGCCCCGGGGCCCTGCCGCTCTTCCATTGAGAGCGGCGGACGAAGGCTGCGCGCTTCAAACCTGGTTATCCCGAACGTTCACCCTATCGGGTGCAGAGAACACTCCGGAGCGCCTGGGGGCCCACCGCCCCGCCTACCGTTGATCAGCAAGCGACAAGGGACGTCCGGTGCGGCGATCCCTTTCCTGTCATGCCAGGTGACGACCCGCCATGACATGCGGTTCTTCGACGTCCAGTCCTTCACAGAGGGAGGCCCTTCCATGTCCGCGGACACCAGATCCGGGAACAGCGTGGAGACCGACAACGGGGAGACCCCGGCGGTACGGTCATGAGCCGTACGGCCCTGGAGCGGATCCTCGGCGGCCCCAGCGGCCTGGGGACGGCAAGCCTGAACCCGGGGCGGCGCGAGGCGGGGCCGAGGCCCGGCGATCCCGTCCCGGGCCTGTACCACCACCCGGTGCCCGAGCCGGACGCCGAGCGCTCCGCGGAGGTCGGCCGCCGGATCAAGGCCTGGGCGGTGGACGAGGTCGAGCTCTATCCGCCGGAGTGGGAGGACCAGTTCGACGGCTTCTCGGTGGGCCGCTACATGGTCGCCTGCCATCCCGACGCGCCCGACATCGAGCATCTGATGGTCGCCGCCCGGCTGATGGTCGCCGAGAACGTGGTCGACGACTGCTACTGCGAGGACCACGGGGGCTCGCCCATCGGCCTCGGCGGGCGCCTCCTCCTCGCGCACACGGCTCTCGACGCGCTGCACACCACGCGGGAGTACCAGCCGGCCTGGGCGGAGTCGCTGTCCGAGGACGCCCCCCGGCGGGCCTACCGCTCCGCCATGGACTACTTCACCCGTGCGGCCACGCCGGCCCAGGCCGACCGGTTCCGGCACGACATGGCCCGCCTGCACCTGGGGTACCTCGCCGAGGCCGCCTGGGCCGAGACGGACCACGTGCCCGCGGTGTGGGAGTACCTGGCGATGCGCCAGTTCAACAACTTCCGCCCCTGCCCGACGATCACGGACACCGTCGGCGGCTACGAACTGCCCGCCGACCTGCATGCCCTGCCCGCCCTGCAACGGGTCATCGCGCTCGCCTCCAATGCCACGACGATCGTCAACGACCTCTACTCCTACACCAAGGAGCTCGCCAGCCCCGGCCGGCACCTGAACCTGCCCGTGGTGCTCGCCGAGCAGGAGGACCTCTCCGACCGCGACGCCTACCTGAAGGCGGTCGAGGTGCACAACGACCTCATGCACGAGTTCGAGGCCGAGGCCGCCGCCCTGGCCGCCGCCTGGCCCTCGCCGTCCCTGGTGCGGTTCCTGCGCGGCGTGGCCGTGTGGGTCGACGGCAACCACCACTGGCACCAGACCAACACCTACCGCTACAGCCTGCCCGATTTCTGGTAATCAAGGAGCTGACCCATGACTACGACCGACCTCCCTGCCTTGACGACCACCGCCTCCGTCCCCGGCCCGGCCACTCCGTACCAGGGCGACATCGCCCGGTACTGGGACCATGAGGCCCGGCCCGTGAACCTGCGCCTCGGTGACGTCGACGGCCTCTACCACCACCACTACGGCATCGGCGACGTCGACCACGCCTCGCTGGGCGCCCCGGACGACAGCGAGCGCGAGAAGAAGGTGATCACCGAGCTGCACCGGCTGGAGTCCGCGCAGGCCGAGGTGCTCCTGGACCACCTGGGCGCCGTCCCGCGCGAGGCCACCCTCGTGGACGCCGGCTGCGGCCGCGGCGGCTCCAGCGTGATGGCTCACCAGCGCTTCGGCTGCAAGGTCGAGGGCGTCACCCTGTCGGCCAAGCAGGCCGAGTTCGGCAACCGCCGCGCCCGGGAGCTCGGCATCGACGACTTCGTCCGCGCCCAGGTCTGCAACATGCTCGACATGCCCTTCGAGACCGGCCAGGTGGCGGGCTCGTGGAACAACGAGTCCAGCATGTACGTCGACCTGCACGACCTCTTCGCCGAGCACTCCCGCATCCTCGCCGTCGGCGGCCGGTACGTCACCATCACGGGCTGCTGGAACCCCGCCTACGGGCAGCCGTCGAAGTGGGTCTCGCAGATCAACGCGCACTTCGAGTGCAACATCCACTCCCGCCGCGAGTACCTGCGCGCCATGGCGGACAACCGCCTCGTGCCGCAGGCCGTCATCGACCTGACGCCCGCGACCCTGCCCTACTGGGAGCTGCGCGCCACCTCCTCCCTCGTCACGGGCATCGAGGAGGCGTTCATCAACTCCTACAAGGACGGCTCCTTCCAGTACGTCCTGATCGCGGCCGACCGGGTCTGACCGGGTCCGACCGGACCGGGACGGCAGCGGGACGGGGCACACCGGCGCCCCCACCCGGTGCCGTCCGGCGGGCTAGGGTTCGGTTCCGTGGGGCGTGCGCCGCCGCCGCCCTCCGGAACCGTCGAAAGGACCCTCACCATGCCGACCGCACCCGCCACCGGCCCCGCTGCCGGCCCGTCGCTCGCGCGGTTCGGCCTGGGCACGGCCGCCGTCGGACGGCCCGGCTACATCACACTGGGGCGCGACCTCGACCTGCCGGCCGAGCGCACCGTCGAGGCGCTGCGCGAGCGAACGCACGCCCTGCTCGACGCCGCCTACGCGGCGGGGGTTCGCTACTTCGACACGGCCCGGTCGTACGGCCGCGCCGAGGAGTTCGTCGGCGAGTGGCTGGCCGCCCGGCCGGAGGCCGCGGACGAGGTGACGGTGGGAAGCAAGTGGGGCTACACCTACACCGCCGGCTGGCAGGCCTCCGGGGTGCCCGTGCACGAGGTCAAGGAGCACTCGGCGGCGGTGTTCGACCGCCAGATCAAGGAGACCAGGGCGCTGCTGGGCCCGCGACTGGACGTGTACCTGGTGCACTCCGTCACCCCGGACAGCCCGGCGCTGACCGATGCCGCGCTGCACGCCCGGCTGGCCGAGCTGGCCGCCGAGGGCGTCCGGGTGGGCCTGTCCACCAGCGGCCCGGCCCAGGCCGCGACCGTCCGGGCGGCACTGGAGGTGACGGCGGAGGGCCGGCCGCTGTTCGCCGCCGTCCAGTCGACCTGGAACCTGCTGGAGCCGTCCGCCGGGGACGCACTGGCCGAGGCCCACGCGGCGGGCTGGCTGGTGGTGGTCAAGGAGGGCATGGCCAACGGCCGCCTCGCCGACCGCAACGCCACCGGCCCCGACACGGCCCCGCTGCGCGCTCTCGCCGACCGCACCGGCGCGTCCTGCGACGCCCTCGCGCTGGCCGCGGTCGCGGCCCAGCCGTGGGCGGACATCGTGCTCTCCGGGGCGGCCACCCCCGGGCAGCTGGCGTCCAACCTCACCGCCGCCGGGCTCGGCCTCAGCCCCGACCGGTTGGCCGGCCTCGCCCCGCTCGCCGAGCCAGCCGAGGCGTACTGGCGTACCCGGGCAGCCCTGTCCTGGGCGTGAGTTCCGGCGGCCGACGCCAGGGCCGGCACCGGACCGGGGTCGGCACCGGACCGGGGTCGGCACCGGACCGGGGGCCCGCACGACCGAGGGTGCGTCAGGTCAGCGCCTTGGACTGCCAGTAGCCGAACTGCCGGAGCGGCTCGCCGTCGAGCGACCACGGCCAGGACGTGACCGTGTCGCCGATCAGCTCGAAGGTCGCCGCACCCTCGCGCACCCGGCCGGCCTGGACCAGGGCGTAGGCGAGCAGGTTGAGGTCGGCCCGGGCGGCCGCGTGCGTGAGCCGACCGGGGCGGGGCCAGCCGGCCAGGGCGGTATCCAGCGCGCCGGCGGCCCGCTGGGTCGCCCACTGGCGGCGTACCAGCAACCCCTCGACGCCGCCCCGGGCGAGCGTGCGGGCGTGCTCGTCGACCAGCGCGGTCAGCTCCACGCCCACGGCCGGCGCGGTCGACGGCACCCCGGCCCGGACGGCGTGCACGAACTCCTGCTGGCTGCTGCGCGAACCGCACTCCTCCGGCGACAGGTAGCGCAGCATCTGCAGATGGGCCTCCCGGTTCCACGGGTCCCGCGAGGTCACCTCGTGCCAGACGGCGAACAGCTCGCGCGAGTCGGCGCGGGTCTGGCGCAGGATCCCCAGCAGCACCACCCAGGGCGTGGGGTCGTCGGGGGCGGCCTCGGCAGCGCGGTGGCAGTGGTCGGCGGCGGCGCCGGCATCCTCCATCCGCCCCGTGTGCCAGCCGCGGACCAGCTCGACCCACGCTTCGAAGACCAGCGCGTCCGCGTTGCGCGCGCGCCGCATCCGCCAGGTGCGGGCCAGCCCCGAGGGCGCCGCGGCCTCGGCGAGCACGGCGAGGCGGTGCCCACGACGGTCCCAGTCCGTACCGGCTTCCTGGAGAAGCCGCTCGACCTGGTCGATCTGAATACCGTCCTGGCCCGGTATCCCGGGGGAATTCAGCTGCCGCCGGACGCGACCGAGTTTGACGTCGTCGAGTTCCGGCAGCAGACGCGGACCGGAAGCGCGAAGTCTTCGAAATATCGACACGCGCCGCAGCCTAGGCCCCCGGCGGAATTCCGGACAGCCTTCGGGAGGCAATTGTTATTTCCCGGCGGCTGCGGTGACCTTACCGTCTCGTACAGCGACCGGCCGAGGCCGCGCCCGTGGTACGACGCATTCCCGGGCCGCCCCACCGCACGCGGACAGGTGACCGTGCGTCAGGAATTCGGATTCCCGGCGGCGGAATTATCGCGCCGTCCGACCCGCCGTCCCGGAATTCCACAAAGCACTGACGCGCCGCGCGCCTGCGCCCGCTCGACCGGACACGCCCGGCCGACGAACCGGCGGCGGCCCCTTGTCGCCGCACCAAGGGACCGCCGCGGGGAGGACGGGCTTCGACGACGGTCGCTAGGCGACCGGCTGCGGCTGCGTGACGCAGTGGATGCCGCCGCCGCCGAGGCCGATGTAGTCGATGTTCAGCTGCTCGACGACACGGCCCCTGGTGGCGCCGTACGCGGCCTTCATCGCGTTCTCGGCCTGGGTCTGCGTCATGCCAGGGTTGCGGTTGGAGACGAGGATGCTGCTCCGGGTGGCCATCAGCGTGCCCGCACCGTCGGTCTCGACGGCGCCGCCCTCGCCGACCAGGCCCGCCGCAGTGAACGGCACACCGACGTGGGCGGCGACCCGGATGGCTACGCGCGCTGAGGACTCCCACCCCATCGACCCGGCGGCCCAGGAGCCCGTGACCGGCGCCGGCACCAGGCGCCCGCGCGCCTCGGCGAAGGTCGGGCCGGTGTCGCGGGCCCACAGGTCGTCCACCGCGAGGTCGATCACCTCCACGTCGGCGCCGACCAGTTGCCGGGCCGCGGCGCTCTGGTCCGGGCGGGCCATCAGCACCACCGGCTCGAAGCGGGCGACGGCCTGCGCCACGTGCGCGATGTCCTCGCGCACGGCGGGCAGTTGGTCGCCCCACACCTCGTCGAGGGGGCGGCGATCGGGGCCCGGCGGCGATCGGGGCCCGGCAGATGGCGCGAACATCCGGCTACCCGGACCGGACAGGCACCCGGCGTCACCATGACGTCGCCGTCCGGCCTCGCCGGCCGAACCGGCCCGGCCCCTCTGGCCTGTCACGCCCCGTAGCGGTTTACTGGGAGGGAGCAGGGCAGGGAACGGAGGCCCGGCGATGGAATGTCCCCACCCGTCCGGGGCCCACACGGAGGTCCGCCGGCACTACGCAGCCGCCGGGGCGGAGGTGGCCCGGCTGGTACGGGCCGCTCCCGAGGACCAGTGGTCGGCGCCCACCCCCTGCAGCGACTGGGACGTGCGCGCGCTGGTGAACCACCTTGCCGCTCAACACCTTTGGGTCTGCCAGGCGGTCGCCGGCTACACCCCGGAGCAGATCGGCCGCCGTTTCCGGGGCGACGTCCTGGGCCGCAACCCCCTCGGCGTGTGGGAGATGGCCGTGGACAGCGCCGTACGCGCGCTCGGCCAACCGGGCGCCCCCGACCTGCTGGTGCACGTGTCGTACGGAGTGCGGGACGTCGGCGGGTACATCCGTGAGCTGACCGCCGAGACCGTCGTGCACAGCTGGGACCTGGCCCGGGCGCTGGGCGAGAACGGCCGGATGCCGCCGGGCGCCGCCCGGTACGCGCTCGCGGAGTTCCGGGGCTACCACGACCTGGCCGGCACCGGCCTGTTCGACCCGCCGCTCACCGCGCTGCCGGGTGCCGACACCCAGGACCAGCTGCTGGCTCTCACCGGCCGCGACCCCCACTGGTCGGCCGAGCGGATCTGACCGGACCACCGCCGGCCCCGGCCGCTCCGCGCCCCTCCCCGGCGTGATTCCGGCGCCGCGCGAGGCCCGCTGCCGCCCCCTCCCCCGGTCGTCGTCGCGGTTCATCCGGGGACGGACCGGACCAACAGCAGCGCGATGTCGTCGGTGCGGTGCTCCGACTGCCCGGCCTGGCCGATGAGGACGTCGGCCAGCCGGTCCAGTGGTTCGCGGCCGTGACGGGCGAGCGTGCCGACCAGACCGGCCATCGCCTGGTCGAGGTCGGTGCCGGGCGTGTCGATGAGGCCGTCGGTGTACAGGACCAGGGTGGTACCGATCGGCAGATCGATGCGGAGCTGCGGGTACTCGGCGTCCGGGTCGACGTTGAGCACCATGCCGCCGGGCGGTTCCAGCGCCTCCGTCCGGCCGTCCGGGCCGTACCGCAGGGGCACGGGGTGACCCGCGTTGGCCAGCCAGGCCTCGCGGCGGTCGAGATCGACGCGGAGGTAGGCGCAGCTGGCCAGCAGGGCCGTGTCCAGGTCGGCCAGCAGGCGGTTGGTGCGCGCGAGCACGGTACTCGGATCGGCATCGGCCGCCGCGAAGGCGCGGACGGCGGTGCGGACCTGGCCCATCAGCGCTGCGGCGTGGACGTTGTGGCCCTGGACGTCGCCGATGACCACGGCCACGGTGTCGGGACCGACGCGGATGAGGTCGTAGAAGTCGCCTCCGACGTCCATGCCCTCGGTGGCCGGCAGGTAGCGCGCGCTGATCTCCAGGTTCCGGACGGCGGGCAGCGCACGGGGCAGGAGGCTCTCCTGGAGACCGTGGGCGAGCACGAGCTTGGTGTCGTACAGCCGGGCACGGTCCAGCGCCTGGGCGATCAGGCCGCCGAGCGAGGTGAGGACGGCGCGCTCCTCGACGTCGAAGCGGTGCGGTTGGGCGAACGCCATCACACAGGTGCCGAGCAGCCTTCGCGAGGTCACCAGCGGCAGGTAGGCCCAGGCGGACATCCCGTCCTGCGTCTCGTGGCGCTCCGGGTAGAGCCGCTCCAGCTCCGCGCGGGTCTCGAAGAACGCCGGCACGGAGTTGGTCGACGCCTGGACACCGGGTGTGGGCTCCGTCAGCGGGGTGCCGTCGAACTGGTCGACCAGGCCTGGTGGATAGCCGAGATGACCGGCGAGACGCAGTCGGCCGCCTTCGGCCATCAGCACCGCGACGGCCTGGCCTCCGAAGGCCGGCAGGATCTGCTCGGCGACCATGCTCACCACGTCCTGCACGGTGATGGCCTCGGTCAGCGCGCTGGCGAGGTGGAGGAGGTGGTACAGCGCTCCGGGCCGCGTGTGCACCGCCCGTTCGGCGGGTGCCTCGGTGTTGGGGTCGTACAGGGAGGCATCGGCGGCGGCGATCCGCACGGTGACTCCGGAGACGTCCGGGAAGAGCTGGAACGACAGCCACCGGTCCGGCGGCCGCAGCGCGACGAACGAGGTGGCCGCCCCGCCGATCACCGCCGCCCGGTAGTGGTACTCGTACACCGGATCGCGCAGCCAGGGCAGCGCCGTCCACGGCCGTGCGCCCAGCAGCCGCTCCACCGACACACCGAGCAGTTCGGCGGCGGCCGGCGTGACCGCCGCCAGCCGGCCGTCCAGGTCGATGCCGCAGATGCCTTCCGGCAGTCGCGCCGCCAGCGTGGCGAGGGGGTCGGCGGAGCGGTTCTCCGCCGTCGCAGGCCGGGGGCCGGGCCGGACCGGACGGCCCGCCCTGGCCGCCTCCGCCAGCAGCTCGGCCAGGCGCAGGGCGAGCGCACCGAGCACATCGCGTTCGCGGGGTGACAGTTCGGCGGGGTGATCGGCGGGCCAGATGCCGAAGAAGGCCCCGTACGTGGTCCTGCGCGTGACGAGCGGCGCGGCCGCGAGGCCGAACGCGTACGGCATGGCGACCGCGACCCTCGGGTACCGCTGCGCCATCTCCTCCGCGCCGCCCACCCAGACGACCTGGCCGCTGCGCACCGCCTCGACCACCGGGATCGGCGCGCTCATGCCGATGTGCTGCCACGGCCTGGTGAACTGGCGGGCCGCTCCGAAGGTCATGACCAGTTCGAGCAGCTGCCGGTCCTCCGACAGCAGGTAGAAACCGCCGGAGTGCGCGCCCAGCCGGTCAGGCACCGACCGCAGGACCTTCGCCGCCACCTCGAGACCGCGCCCGGCCAGCACCTCGGCAGCCTCGCGTCCGGGCCCCGACCAGCCATCCCGTGACATGCCCATAACAGCACTCTCGTTCGAGCCGCCGGTGGACCCGCGGCCTTCCCTCCATACTCACCCGACCAGGCGCTGTACGTCCCGTCGCCCGTCGGCCGTCTCCGGCGACCGCGGGAGTCCCGGGCGCGCGGCGGAAGCGGGCCGATCGCTCTACGACGGGCCGGCGAGCGGGCCGATCGCTCTACGACGGGCCGGCGAGCAGGTCGGCGACGGCCGCGATGCCCTCCGTGACGGCTCGTGTCCCGACGTCGCCGAAGCCGAGGACGAGTTGCGCGGGCGCGACGGCCCCTGAAGCGCGGCAGGCGCTCATGCCGTACAAGCCGACGGATCGCGCGCGGGCGGCCGCGACGACGTGGCGTTCGTCCGTACCGGCGGGCAGGTGCGCGACGGCGTGGAATCCGGCCGCGAGGCCCGTGACCGGCATCCCGGGAGCGTGTTCGGCCAGCGCGGCCACCAGTGCGGTGCGGCGAGCCGCGTAGGAGGCCCGCATGCGGCGCAGGTGGCGGTCGAAGCGCCCGGACTCGATCAACCCGGCCAGCGCGAGCTGGTCGAGCGTGGGTGTTCCGCGGTCGCTCCGGTACTTCCGATCGGCGAGTGGTCCGGCCAGAACGGGCGGGCAGAGCATCCAGCCGATCCGCAGGGCGGGGGCGAGCGACTTGCTGACGGTGCCGAGGGAGACGACCCGGTCGGGGGCCAGGCCCTGGAGCGCGCCGACCGGTTCGCGGTCGTACCGGAATTCGGCGTCGTAGTCGTCCTCGATGATGATCGCGTCGCGATCCTCGGCCCATGCCGTCAGGGCCAGTCGGCGCTCCGGTGCGAGGGCGACTCCGGTCGGCCACTGGTGGGCGGGAGTGACGACAACGGCCCGGGCGTCCGTCGCCGCCAGCGCCCGCACGTCGATGCCGTGCTCGTCAACCGGTACGGGAGTCGCGCGCAGCCCGGCTGCGGCCGCGGCCGCGCCGATCGTGGCGGGTGAGCCCGGGTCCTCGAAGGCCACGGTCCGCACGCCGCCGTCGGCGAGGGCACTCAGGGCGAGGCCGAGGCCCTGGGCGTAGCCGTTGCAGACGACGATGTGCTCGGGGTCGGCCGCAGCGGCACGCACCCGGCGCAGGTAGCCGGCCAGGACTTCCCGCAGGACCGCGCTGCCGCGTGGGTCGCCGTAGTCGAAGTCCGCCGTCGGCATCGCACGTGCTGCCGCTCGCGTGGCCCGGAGCCAGTCCTGGACCGGGAAGGCCCCCACGTCCGGTACGCCCCACCGGAAGTCGGCCACCAGCCGAGAAGGTGCGGTGCGCTGCTGCGGGACACCAGGCGACGCCGCGGCGCCCGCCGCCACCCTGGTGGCGGAGCCGGGGCGGGTCACCAGGTAGCCCTCGGCCTGGAGTTGGGCGTAGCACTCCTGCACCAGACCGCGCGAAACGCCGAGCGTGCAGGCGAGTTCGCGGGAGGACGGCAGCCGTTCGCCGACCTGAAGGCGACCGGTGCGGATCGCGGCCCGCAGTCCGTGCTCCACCTGCGCACGCAGCGGCCGGCCTCCGGCCCGGTCGACGGCCAGCAGGACGTCGGGCGGGGAACTGGACCACTGCGGCGGCATGGAACCGGAGCTTACCGGCGATCCGGCCGGGCGCTTAGCGTCCCTGTCATGACCGGAACGATCGACTCGACTCCCCCACCGCTCGCGGCACACCCCCCACCGCTGCTGACGCGGCCTCTGCTCCTGCGCTTCGTCTCCATGCTGGGCGCCTCGACCGGCTTCAACCTGCTGCTGTCGGTCGTCCCCGGTTACGCCACGGCCGGCGGCGGGGGCGATGGAACGGCCGGGCTGGCCACCGGCGCACTGATGCTGTCGACGGTGGCGGGCGAGCTCGCGACACCCGCTCTGGTCAACCGCTACGGCTACCGGGCCGTGCTGGCCGCCGGCCTGGTCCTGCTGGGCGCACCGGCCCTGGCGCTGACGCTCTCCCACGACCTGTGGTGGATCGTCGCAGTCTGCCTGCTGCGTGGCCTGGGCTTCGCGTTCACCGTGGTGGCGGGCGGCGCGCTGACGGTGGCGCTCATCCCGGCCGAACGGCGCGGCGAAGGGCTGGCGCTGGTCGGCATCGTCAGCGGGGTGCCGTCGCTGGTGGCGCTGCCGCTGGGGACGTGGCTGGTCTCGCACGTGGGGTACGGGCCGGTATTCACCGCGGGAGCCCTGGTTCCGCTCGCGGCGATCCTCGCGGTGCCGGGCCTGCCCGACCGGATCCGTGCGGTGGGGCGGCCCGTCGGCATCGCCGAGGGGTTTCGCACGGCCGAACTGCTGCGCCCGGCGGCCGTCTTCGCGGTCACCGCCGTTTCCTCCGGAATCATCGTGACCTTCCTGCCGCTCGCCGTTCCCGACTCGGCCACGGGCCCGGCCGCCGCGGCCCTGTTCACCCAGGCCGCTGCGGCCACCGTGGCCCGCTGGCTGGCCGGCCGCCAGGGGGACCGACGCGGCACCGAGCGTCTGGTGCTGCCAGGTCTGCTGCTGTCGGCCATCGGCACACTGCTGATGGCGCCGACCGCCGGCCCGGTCGCGACGACCGCCGCGGCCGGCGTGTTCGGGATCGGCTTCGGCATCGCCCAGAACGCCACGCTGACGCTGATGTACTCACGCGTCCCCACCGCCGGCTACGGCACCGTCAGCGCACTGTGGAACTTCGCCTACGACGCCGGAATGGGCGCCGGTGCCGTGGCCTTCGGCTGGCTGGCAGCGGGCACCGGCTACCCCTGGGCATTCGCCCTGACCGGCGCCACGATGCTGACAGCCGTCATCCCGGCCCGGCGCGACCGACGCCCTCGCGAGGATTGACTCGGCCTGGAGCATCAGTAGACGATCATGCCGGGCCCAGGGCGACAACCCATTCCGGGTGTCGACCCGCAAGCTGAGAGGAACCCAGCCATGTCCGAAACCGGACAGCGCACCGCCGAATCCGTCCCGTTCCCGACCCGTCCGACCGTCGCCGTGCTCGGCCCCGGAGGAGTCGGCGGCCTGCTCGCCGCACTGCTCTCCCGCGCGGGGCACCGCGTGATCTGCCTCGCCCGCGAGGAGACCGCCGGCCCGCTGCGCCAGGACGGCATCCGCGTCCGCAGCAGGCAGTTCGGCGACTTCACCGCAGCGGTGGAGGCCGACAGCATGCTGCGTGAGCCCGTCGACCTGTGCCTGGTGACGGTCAAGAACACGGCACTCGACGCGGCACTCGACCGCCTCCCGCCACGGTGGCTGGCGAACGGCGCGGTGGTGCCCCTGCTCAACGGCGTCGAGCACACGCACGTCCTCCGGGCGCGTTACGGGGACGAGCGCGTGGTCCCCGCCGTGATCCGCGTCGAGTCCACCCGCACCGCGCCGGGCGTCGTCGACCACGGCAGCCCGTTCGTCGAGATCGACCTGGCCGGCAGGCCGGAGCGGTCGGCTCCGCTCGCCGCGCTGTTCGAGGGTGCGGACGTCGCAACCCGCCTCATGCCGGACGAGGACCAGGTCCTCTGGGGGAAGCTGGCCTTCCTGGCCCCCTTCGCCCTGCTCACCACCCGCCACAGGCTGCCCATCGGCGCCATCCGGTCCGAGCGGCGGCACGAACTGACGGCCCTGGTGGAGGAGACCGTGGCGGTCGGCCGGGCCTGCGGAGGCCGGACGGTGGTCGCCGACGTCCTGGCGCGCTATGACGCCTTCCCCGCCGACAGCAGGTCGTCCATGCAGCGCGACGCGGAAGCGGGCCGCCCGCTGGAGCTCGACGCGATCGGCGGCGCACTGCTGCGCGCGGCCGAACGGCACGGCATCCGTGTGCCGCTGACGACCCGGTTGGTGACGGAACTGGCGGCCGGGTGAGCTCCGCCGCGGCCGGCGCGACCGACCACGGCCGGGTGCGCCGGAACTGACCGTGGCCGCCGCCGATTGCCGCAGGCGCGTCGGCGGCGGGCCCGCGTGCGGACAGCCGCGCACGCCCCGCCTCGGGAGGCGACGGCGGAGCGGATCACGTCGGCCACCACCGGCCCGGAGCCGCCGAGGGCGGTTCCGGGCCGGTGCGGACACAGGCGGGGCGGCGGCCGTGCGCGAGGGGCGGCCGGTGACGGTCAGGGGGCCTAGGCGCGCAGGGCGGGGTCCTCGGCGAGCTCGGCCAGCAGGGCGTCCAGCTTCGCGCGGTCGACCGAGGGCATCAGGAAGACGTGCACGTAGCTGCGGCGGGTGGACTCGTCGCCCGGGACCATCAGCACGTCCTGGGAGGACAACGACCACTTCGCCACCAGTTCGGGGCTGGGCTTGCGGAAGCGCACGGTGACCGCGCCCGGGGTGCGGGCCGGCCAGAGCTCGACGCCCGTCTCCTGCTCCATGGCCCTCAGGCGCCGTTCCAGGTAGCCGGCCAGCTCCTGGGCGCTGCGGATCCGGTTCACCTGGTCCTGGTAGGAGTGCCGGGACAGGTGGTCCCAGAGGACCAGCGGGGAGAACCCGTTCCTGGAGCCCGCGAAGGTGGTGTCCGGCGCGCCTATGTACTCCGGCTGGGACGGCGGCGAGATCTGGTACTTCACCTTCGTCATGTAGATGCCGCAAGGCCACGGCGCACCGGGCCACTTGTGGCCGCTCATGGCGATCGAGGAGACCATGTCGAGGTCGCCGAACTCCGCGGTGGGCAGCGTGAGGCCGAAGTCGTACTCGGGCAGCTCCACCTCGGGGGTCCAGCCGTACGCGGCCGGGTCCTGGGAGGCCATCCTCAGGAACGGTGCGTAGCCGGCACCGAGGGCGCCGTCCACATGGATCCAGAAGCCCCGGCGCAGGTCGACCAGCGGCTCACCGGTCCGCGGGTCCGTACCGTACGCCACCTGACGCTGGATCAGACCGTGCCGCTCGAAGATCGGCAGCAGGCGCTCGCAGACCTTCCGGACGTCGTCGTGGGCCCCCTTGAAGGTGCTGCCGAGGTTGAGGTTGATGAAGACCGGGTGCCCGTTCGCGGCGAAGAACTCGACCAGCACCGCGAGGGCGTCGATGTCGATCTCGCCCGGACCGTCCCAGGACCGGCCCGAGGGGCCGGGGCGGGAGGGCACCTCGGTGGGCCACTCGCGGCGTCCCGTGGCGGGGTCGACCAGCGGGCACTCGTCCGCGTACTTCTCCAGGCCGACCGCGTGGAAGGTCTCCACGCCCAGCACCCGCACGGCCTTGGCGAAGGAGTAGTGGGTGTCCTCGGAGTAGAACGCCACCGGGCGGTGGGCATTGGGGTTGTGCCGGTCGGGCGCGGCCTGGACGTACCGCAGGGCGTCGAACGGGGCTGCCGGCGGCTGGATCAGCGCCTTGCCGCTCAGGTAGTCCCGGGCGTTCCAGAGCGCGTACATGTTGCCCTCGGTCGAGCCCATGGACAGCATGTAGCCCCAGTACGACTCGGGGTCGGCGGGGTCGTGCGGCCGCTTGGCGTTCCACAGGGCCGCGTAGTAGTCGAGCACCGCGCGCTCGACGACCTTGGTGTTCGGCTTGTAGCCGCCGCTCTGGAACGGGTCGCCGAGGTTGTTGATGTTGTTCGGCATGAACCGGGCCAGGTCCAGCGCGCAGCCCTGCATGTCCTGGGTGGCCTGGTAGCCGACCAGGTGCCGGCGCTTCCTCGACAGGTACTCGTCCACCGTGTCGAGGGCGCGCAGCCGCCGGTCGTCGTCCAGCCCGCTCGCGGGGAGCTCGAAATCGCGGCCGTCCAGCTCCGACCCCGGGTCGACGGCGGTCGCGGCGGCGAAGGTGGCGGTCGGGCTCATGGGCAGGGCACTCCGGGGTCGGTGCGGGCCGGTCCCACGGGCGGGGAACGGCGGAGGGGCGTTCGCCGCTCGCGGTCAGGATGGAACTTCGCGGCGCCGGGCGGAAGATCTCCCGAACAAGATTCGGTATCACCGCGCGATGTCTTGCGAATCGACGGGAACAGCTGGAATCCTGCCCGGCATGCCGAACAATCCGCAGGCCCGGAGGGCGCCCATCGACGACGTGGACCGGGCGATCATGCGCACCCTGGCCGACAACGCCCGCATGCCGAACAACGCGCTCGCCGAGACGGTGGGCATCGCCCCCTCCACCTGCCTGGCCCGGGTGCGCGCACTGCAGGAGCGCGGGATCATCCGCGGGTTCCGGGCGGACGTCGACCCCGCCGCGATCGGCCTGCCGCTGCAGGCGATGATCTCCGTCCGGCTCCGGGCCCACACCCGTGAGCAGAACGAGAGCTTCCGCAGCAGCGCCCCCGACCTGCCCGGCGTCCTGGCCGTGTTCCACATGGCGGGATCCGACGACTACCTGCTCCACGTCGGCGTCGCCGGCCCCGAGGGCCTGCGCGACTTCGTCGTGGACCACCTCACCACCCACCCGGCGGTGGCGCAGACCCGGACCAACCTGATCTTCGAGCAGATAGCCGGCCGCCGCTACCTGGGGGACCCGCTCCCTGCGACCACCTGAGCCGCGCCCGGGGTACGCCTCACCGTTGCCGCAAGGCCGGCCGGATCCGCAGGCGGCGCGATTCACATCGGCTCGGAAATGCTGGCCGGAATTCATTCTGGTTTGTATGACGTGTATCTGACAGTGTTTCGACCGCACCGCCGTGTATCTGCCGGTCCGTCGTCCTGGGACGGGCCGCGCACCGCGGTTTCTGCCATCGGGGGCCGTAGCGCGACCATGCCGAAAGGACAGGTGTGAAATGAAGAACCAGCTCAACCGCCTCTGGAGCGGTACGACGGTGAGAGTCGTCCGCAGCCGGATCGCCGCGATGGCGGGGGTGGTGGCGCTGATGGCGTCCGTCGTCCTCGTCGGCGCCTCCGCCGGCACGGCCGGCGCCGCCACCGACGCAGGACTGCGCTGGCCGTCCGGCCAGTGGTCCTGCTCGGGGGCGCCCGTTCCGGCCGGCTGGGTCATCACCGCCCACAACACCGGCGGCTGCAACGGCGCCGGCTCCTGGTACCAGCAGCCCGTCCAGGACGGGATCTGGACGTGCTCCGGCTCACCGATCGTGCCCGGGTACGTCATCACCAACTATGACAGCAGGGGCTGCGACGGCCTCGGCGGCTGGTTCCACCAGATCGTCCACAACAACATGTGGACGTGCTCCGGCTCACCGATCGTCCCCGGATACGTGATGACCAGGCACACCATCGCCGGATGCAACGGCATCGGAAGCTGGTTGCACGAACAGATCTACCCCGGGATCTGGGCCTGCTCGGGATCGCCCATTCCGCCCGGCTACCGGATCACCGTATTCAGCTCCTACGCATGCGACTTCGTCGGCGCGTGGCAGATGGCTCGCACCTGACCCCGACCGCCTGACCGCCTGATCACCGGGCCAGGCCACGGAAACACCGGAGGCACCGCGGACCCGCGGTGCCTCCGGTGCGCTGGGTGCGCCCGGTGCGCCCGTGGCCGGTCTGCCTGCGCGGCCTCCCGCTCGGACGATGCCGACCCCCGTCTAGGCTCGGGGGACATCGACCAGGGAGAGGGCGAACGCGAGTGGGCAGCTGGGAGAGCGCGCTGGACGCGGCCGGGATCAACGACCCCGGACTGCGCGACGACTACAGCCGACAGCGCCGGCAGGTCACGCAGTACAAGCGGGAGGCCGTACTGGCCGCCAAGCTCCTCCTGCCGGCCCGGCTCGTGCCGCACGTGATCGCGGCCACCGCCTACATGCACCGCACCGACACCCTGCTCGACAGCGGCCCGCGCGACGACCGGAAAGCCGCGTACACGCGCTGGGAGCAGGAGGTCACCGACAGCCTCACCACCGGTGAGACGGACCACCCCGAACTGCGCCCGCTGCTGAACACCGTCGCCGCGCACCCCGCGCTGCGGGGCCGCGCGCTGGAGCACCTCGCGGGGGCCGTCGCCGACCTCGACTTCGCAGAGTTCGCCACCGAGGCCGACTACCAGCAGTACCTGGACGCCTACTCGCTGCCCGCGTTCATGGTCGTCGCCACCCTGCTCGGCCCGGACGGCGACCAGACGGCCTACCGCGCCGCCTGCCGCACCTTCATCGACGCCAGCCAGCGGCTCGACTTCGTCAGCGACCTCGCCGAGGACCTGGCCGACGGCCGCCTGACGATCCCCGCGCAGACCCTGAACCAGCACGGGGTCACCCGCACCGATCTGGAACAGGCCCGCGATATCCCGGCCGTCCGGGCGCTGATCACCGACCAACTCGACCGGGTCGACCGCACCCTCGCCGAGGGCCGCACCGTGGTCGGCCTCGTCCCGCCCGCCCACCGGCCCATGGTCCGCTGCATGATCGGCCTGGACGAACTGACCAGCGCCGCCGCCCGCGCCGACATCCCCGCCCTGCTGCGCCGCTCGGCCGGCCCGGCCAAGCCCGCCGCCCTTCGCCTGCTCGGCCTCGAATACCTCCGGGCGCGCCGTGTGAGTCGCTGAGCGTCACCACCACGCCCGATGTGGCTCGCGCGTCGCGCGTGAAACGCGACCCGGGGCCGGACCGCGCCCCGGGCCGGGCCGGGCCGGTCGCCACCGTACGCTACGGAGTCATGAAAGCCATGGCGCAGCGCACCTGGAAGGCCGGGGAGCGGTTGGAGCTCGTGGAGCTGCCAACGCCCGAGCCGCGCGGGGGTGAGGTCCGGATCGGTGTCCAGGCCGTCGGGGTCAACCCGGTCGACTGGAAGATGCGCAGTCACGGCCCGCTGCGGCTGGCCGCCCGTCTGCTGGGGCCGAAGCCACCGGTGGTCGTGGGGGTGGACTTCGCCGGCGTGGTCGACGCCGTCGGCCCGGGGGTCGTGGGCTTCTCACCGGGCGACCGGGTGGTGGGCGGGACCGACTTCTCCCGGGGCCAGCGCGGCTCCTACGCCGACACCGTGGTGGTGCGTGAGGACCAGCTGTGCCCCGTCCCGGACTCGGTCGACATCACCGTGGCCGCCGCCCTGCCGGTGAGCGGCGTGACCGCCCGGATGGCGGTGGTGGACCTGGGCCGCATCCGCCGGGAGCGGCCCGCGGCCCGCCGCGTGCTGGTGCTGGGCGCCTCCGGCGCCGTAGGCCAGCTCGCGGTTCAGATGGCCAAGTCGGAGGACGCGTTCGTGGCCGGCGTCTGTTCGGCGAAGAACGCGGACCTCGTCGGGGGGTTGGGCGCCGACGTGGTCCTCGACTACGAACTGGGCGACCCGCTGGTCCAGGCCCGGGCCCATGCCCCCTTCCACCTCGTCATCGACTGCGTCGGCGGCTACTCCGGCGCCGCCTGCCGGTCCCTCCTGTCGTCGCGCGGGCGCCACATCATGGTGGCGGGGGACGACCCCGCCGCCGTCGTGCAGATGCTCGTGGCGCCGTCGCGCTCCAGGGGCATCCTGGGCAGGCCCACCGGCCGGCGGCTGGAGCCGCTGGTGGCAGCGGTGGCCGACCGCAGGCTCCGGGTGGCCGTCGCACGGACCCTGCCGCTCACCGCTGCCGAGGAGGCCCACCGGCTCAGCCGAAGTGGCCGTATGACGGGCAAGTTGATCCTGCTGCCCTGACAGCCGAAGCCGTCGGCCGGGGTCCCGGCCGACGGCTGGAGGAGGCCCGTGGGGCGCGGTGCGGTACGGCGCGGTGCGGTACGGCGCCGCCCGGGGCCGTCCACTACTTGAACAGGCGGTCAGCGCTGGTGGCCATGCGGTGGGTGGCGCTGTGGCGGTTCACCCAGTCCCGGACGAGGTTGACGGCGTTGGCGCACTGCCAGCCGTTGTCGTACTCGCGCACTCCGGTGAAGGCGCCGTAGCCCGCGATGATGCCGTCCACGCCTGCATCGCCCAGCAGTTTGTCGACGTACCACGGATCGTTGTAGGTGGTCGTCCAGGACAGCGTGGCCGCGAGCCGTCCCGCGGCACGGTCCGCGGCCCCCTTCTTCAGTTCCGCGCACGTGTTGTAGGTGGCTTCCGTGCAGTTGCCGAACCCCTTGGTGATGTCGCTGTCGCCGTAGTCCATCGCCCGGCGACCGGTCGGGAGTGCGGAACCGGACCGGTCGAAGGCGCTTCGGACCTGATCGCGGGTCCCGGTCGTCGTGATGCCCTCCAGGGGGCCGAGCCTGCCTTCCAGGCTCTTCCAGCCCCTGCCGCCGACATCCGGGGTGCTGCCGCCGTGGTACTCGTAGAAACCGTAGAGCACCTGGATCCCGGCAGCCGTCAGCCTCTGCGCCTTGTCCCGCAGTCCGGCGACGCTGCACCCGCGGTTCTGCTGCTCTCCGCAGTAGTTCGGGTCCTTGATGTCCAGCCAGACCAGCGCCAGCCGACGCCCTGCGTTGGCATTGGCGACGATGCGGTCGATCATGCTGTCGAAGCCGGGACCGAGCCGGGCGTCACCGGCCGACGAACAGTCGTGATACGCGCGCCATTCGTTCGGATTCCACCAGGCACAGACGTCGATCTCGATGCCGTTGGCACCGTGGTTGAGCGCGGCGTCCACGCCGTCCAGGGTGTCGACCCGGTGCGCGATGGCGTAGATCGGGTGACGCTGATCGGCTGCTGCCGCCGGGGTCGCACCCGTCATGGTGACACCGATGATCCCGCACAGCGCCGCCATCAGCGCCGGTAACAACCGCGCGCCCGCACCTTGCCTGAGGTGAGTGGTCAAGAAACGTACTCCTTCATGTCGGTGTCCGGGCCAGGGTGGACCGTGAGCGGCAGACAACCCTCGCCACCCACCCCGAGGTGTGGCGGGAGATCGATCCGGAAGCCACGGCGCCACCTCCCGGGGCTCCGACGGAACGGCCGAGGTGGCGTGCCGACCACGGAGAGCGCCGGCACGTCACCGCGCTCGGGAAGCCCTGACGAGCCCCCCCAGGCCGATCGGTCGTACCCACTCTGCCTCGGGTCGACGGGCTGCGCGAGGCACCCGGTCGGATCTCGGCCAGGCGTCGCAGCGCCCAACAACCCCGTGGAAAGCCTGTGGTGAGTGGCAATCAGGTCGAGGGACGCCAGGAGCACGAGGCATTTCGGCGTGCGGCGCTGTGTCTCGAAGTCGACGTGGACGGGGCCGCAGCGTTGGGCCTCCGCACGGAGCGTGAGCCCACGCGTCAGGCCGTCAGGGTGTCCGGTCGCAGGAACTGCTCAGCCCAGATGATCTTTCCTTCGGGGGTGTAGCGGACGCCCCAGCGTTCGGCGAGCTGGGCGACGAGGAACAGGCCGCGGCCACCCTCGTCCTCGGCCACGGCGTAGCGCAGGTGCGGTGCGGTGCTGCTGGTGTCCGAGACCTCACAGATCAGCGTGCGGTCGTACAGCAGCCGCACCTTGATCGGACCGGTCGCGTAGCGGATGGCATTGGTCACCAGCTCGCTGAGCACCAGCTCGGTGACGAAGACGGCCTCGTCCAGGCCCCACTCGGTGAGCTGCCGGGTGGCCTCGGCCCGGGCCTGGGCCACGGCCGAGGGAGTCGCGGCCACCTCCCACTCGGCGGTCCGATCGGGCTCCAGCACGCGGGTACGGGCGACGAGGAGGGCGATGTCGTCGGTCTGTCGGACGGGCAGCAGGGCGTCGAGCACGGCGTCGCAGACGTCCTGCGGCGACCGGTCGGGGTGGGCCAGGGAGGCGGTGAGGATGTCCAGGCCGATATCGATGTCGCGGGTGCGGTCCTCGACCAGACCGTCGGTGTAGAGAACCAGGCTGCTGCCCCGGGGCAGTCGTACCTCCGTGGCTTCGAAGGGCATCCCGCCCACGCCGAGCGGCGGGCCGGCGGGGAGGCCGAGAAACTCCACCCTGCCGTCCGGGTGGACGAGGGCGGGCGGTGGATGGCCCGCCCCGGCCAGGACACAGGTGGCGGTGGTGGGGTCGTAGATGGCGTAGAGGCAGGTGGCGCCGGTGATCGCGAGCGCCCCCTCGGCCGGGGCCGTCTCCTGGTCGATGTGGCTGACCAGTTCGTCCAGGTGCCCGAGGAGCTCGTCCGGCGGCAGGTCGAGGGTGGAGAAGTTCTGGACCGCCGTGCGCAGGCGGCCCATGGTCGCGGCCGCGTGCAGGCCGTGACCGACCACGTCGCCGACGACGAGCGCCACACGGGTGCCCGACAGCGGGATGACGTCGAACCAGTCGCCGCCGACCCCTGCCTGGGCGGGCAGGTACCGGTAGGCGATGTCGAGGGCGCTCTGCTCGGGCAACGCACCCGGCAACAGGCTGTGCTGCAGGGTCACGGCCATCGTGTGCTCACGCGTGAAGCGGCGGGCGTTGTCGACGGACACGGCTGCCCGGGCAGCCAGCTCCTCGGCCAGGGACAGGTCGTCCTCCTCGAACGGACCCCTGTCCCGGCCGCGCCAGAAGCAGGCGACGCCCATCAGCACGCCCCGCGCCGTCAGCGGAACGGCGATCAGCGACGCCAGGCCGAACTCCAGCACCGCCTGCGTGCGCTCGGCGTCCTGCTCGCGCCACCCGGCGTCGGTCGCCAGCTCGGGGACCAGCGCGGAATCCCCGCTGACGAAGCCCGCCGCCTGCGGGGTGCTCCCGGCCCACCTGACCAGTTCCCCCTGGGGATACAGCGGCGAATCGTCCCGGATGCCCGTGACCGCCACCCGCCGCAGTTCCACCGGGGCGTCGACCGCCAGGGTCCGCGGCTCCTCGCCGCGCAGGACCTCTTCGGCGAGGTCGACGGTGGCGTAGTCGCAGAACTCCCGGGCAGCCATCCGGGCGAGCTCCTCCGCGGTGCGCCGGACGTCCAGGGTCGTGCCGATGGCCATGCTCGCGTCGTACAGCAGCCTGAGCCGACCGCGGGCGACCTCGGCCTTCCCCGCGAGGGCGAGCAGCTCGGTCGAGTCGCGCAGGGTGGTGACGCTGCCGGGCGGGCCTCCCCCGCTGTCGGTGGGGCGGTTGTTGACGGCCACCAGGCGGTCGCCGACAGGGAGCACCTCGTCGGTGACCACGTGGCCGGAGAGCAGCAGTTCGGTCGTACGGGGGGCGAGGCCGAGTTCGCTGACGGCGCGCCCCTCCGTGTCGGGGGGCAGGTCGAGCAGCCGGCGCGCCTCGTCGTTGGCGAGCAGGACCCGGCCGTCGCCGCCGACGATGGCCACTCCCTCGCGCACCGCGTGCAGCACCGCGTCGTGGTGCTCGTACATCCGGGTCATCTCCTCCGGCCCCAAGCCGTGGGTCTGCCGCAGGAGACGCCTGCCCACCAGCGCCGTACCGGCCGTGGCCAGGCCGAGCGCGACGGTGCCGGCGCCCAGGACGACCGGCAGCTGGCGGTTGATCGCGCTGCTCACATTGGCGACCTTCATCCCGGACGACACGATGCCCACGACCGCACCCTGGGCGTCCTCCACCGGGACCACCACCTGGTACTCCCGGCCGAGCGGGCCGTGCACCTGCTCGACGGTGACCCGGCCCTGCAGCGAAGGCCCGATGGTGCCGACGAACTTCTTGCCGATCTGCTCGGGCTGGGGGTGGGTGTAGCGGATGCCGTTGCGGTCGGTCACCACGATGAAGTCGACCTCAGCGGCCTTGCGGGCCGCTTCGGTCAGCGGCTGGAGCACCGCGCTGGGATTGGGGCCCTGCATCGTCGCCACCAGACCGGGACTGTGGGCGAACGCCTCGGCCGCGGCGAGCGAGCGGTCACGCGCTGCCGCGTACCGGTCGCTGCGGGACTGGATCAGCAGCGCGACGACGGCCGCCACGACGAGCAGCAGCACGATCAACACCTGCAGGACGAACATCTGCCCGGCGACGCTGTGGATGCCGAGTACCGACCGCAGGCGTTGCGCCGAGGGCTCCCGCGGGACTGGGCGTGGGTCCCGCCGCCCACGACGGCCACCCGACCGGCGCCGGCGCGGCCGGGGAGAGGGGCCCGTGTCTTTGGCCATACACCCATGGTCCCGCCCCGGGCACGAGCGGGGCACACCGTACGACGGGCCTCGTACGAACACCCCACACACGCCAGGCCCACCTGCCCCGGATCCCAGCAGCGCAACGTCGTCGGCGCGCCACTCTCCGTGCCCGGCACGGTCGACGAGGGTGCCGCACAGGAGTCCGCGAGGATCAGATCAGCCCCTTGGCGGATTCTCCGGCAGGGAACGGCTGCCCGACCGCGATGTCGAGGGGCTCGGCGAGCGCATCGACGACGGCAGCGGCGATCGCGCCCGGAGCGTCGCCTTCGCCGTGGGCGTCCAGGCTGGACCGGTCAGCCCATGTCTCCACCACGGTGACCCGGTCGGTGCCGGCATGGACGGCGTACATCCGACACCCGCTCTCGGCATGGACGGCTGGGGTGTGCTTCCCGAACACGGCCAGGACTTCTTCGCGGCGGCCGGACGCACCATCAGATCGGGCATACTGTCGATCAAGTCGTCCGTCGAGTGGGGGTCTGGTGAGCGAAATCGAGCTGGTGGTCGCGGCGATGGCAGCGGGGGCCTCGGCCGGGGTCAGGGACACCCTCAGTCTTGCCGTACGCGAAGCCTACGAGGGCCTGCGGGACGCGGTGCGCCGGCGCCTGGCCTCCCGGGGCGAGCAGGCCGTCGAGGTGCTCGACACCGTCGAGACCGAACCCGGTGTGTGGGAGGCGCGGTTGACCGCCGAGCTGGCCGCGGCCGGAGCCGACCGGGATCCGGCGGTCGTCGATGCCGCCCGGGAGCTGCTGGCGCGGTTGGAGGCCCACGGGAGCGGAGCGAGCGCCGGAAGGTACGCCGTCGACGCGCGGGAGGCCAAGGGCGTTCAGATCGGTGACCACGGCACGCAGACCAACACCTTCAACTGAGCGGCGTCCGCGGCGTTGAGCAGGGAGTCGGGGGACCAGCCCGTGCGGGTGGACGCCCGCGCGGCGGAGGGCGTCCAGATAGGTGACGGCAACCTCCAGATCAACGTGAGGGTTGCCGCGCCTCCCGTGGCGCGCTCGGGCTACCTCCATCAGGTCCGGAGGCTGGGCACACCGCACTTCACCGGCCGGCGCGACGAGCTCGCGGTGATGGACCGGTTCTGCACCGCCGACGACGGGCCCGACCACTTCCGCTGGCTGGCCCCCGCGTGGGCGGGCAAGACCGCGCTGATGGCGCAGTTCGCCCTGCATCCTCCGGCAGGCGTACAGGTGGTTTCCTTCTTCATCACCGCCCGTCTCGCCGGCCAGAGCAACCGGCCGGCGTTCTGCGAGGTGGTCCAGCGTCAACTGTGCGAGCTCCTCGGCGAGCAGGAGCCCCCGGTCACCGAGCACACCCGGGACGAGCAGTTCCTGCACACTCTGGACCGGGCCGCCCGGCTGTGCGCCGGCCGCGGGGAGCGGTTGGTCCTGTTGGTCGACGGGCTCGACGAGGACCGCGGTGTGACCTCCGGCCCCGAGAGCCACAGCATCGCCGCCCTGCTGCCGGCGGAACCACCCGCCGGCATGCGGGTCCTGGTCGCCGGCCGCCCCAACCCGCCCGTTCCCGACGACGTCCCCGGGCACCACCCGCTCCGCAGCCCGGGCTGCTCCCACGCGCTGGCGGTCTCTCCGCACGCGACCGCCGCCCGTCACGACATGGAACGCGAACTCCTGCGCCTGCTGGAGGCGGAGGGGGTGGAGCGCGACCTGCTCGGGCTGCTCACCGCAGCGGGCGGCGGGCTGAGCAGCCACGACCTCGCCGAGCTCGCCGGATGCCCCAGGTGGCGGGTCCAGCGGCACCTCACCTCGGTCACGGGTCGCACCTTCGTCACCCAGGGCTCGCACTGGGGCGGATCCGGGCCCGAGGTGTACCTCCTGGGCCACCAGGAGCTCCAGCAGGCGGCGGCGGAGTTCCTGGACGGCGAACTGGCCGCGTACCGGGATCGTCTGCACTCCTGGGCCGGCCGGTACCGCGAGCGGTCCTGGCCGGCCGGAACCCCGGAGTACCTACTGCGGGGCTATCCCCAACTCCTCGGCGAATCCGGCGAGTTGGAACAGCTGGTGCGCCTGGTCGCCGATCACGACCGGCAGGACAGGCAGTTCGACCTGTCCGGCAGCGACCTTGAGGCCCTCACGGAGATCGCCTCGACACAGGACCTTCTGCTCGCCCGCGAGCCGGTCGATCTCGACTCGATGCTGCTCCTGGCCGACCACCGGGGCGATCTGCACAACCGCAACCGGAGCACGCCCGACAGCCTGATCGCTCTGTGGGCCCGGCTGGGAGAGACAGAACGAGCCGCAAACCTCGCCAGGTCGTTCCCCGACCCCGACCGGCGGGCCGGAGCCCTCGGCGTGGTCATCGGCGCCCTGCCCGAGGCTGTGGCCGGCCAGGATCACGGTCTCGCGGCCGCACGGCTCGGCGTCGAGGCGGCCGATCAGGTCCGCGGCATCGAGGACTGGCGGCAGCGGGCCCGGCTCCGCACCGTCATCGCTCGCGCGCTCGCCAGGACCGGCCGGTACGACCAGGCGCTCGACCTCGCCGGTGACGCCTACGACGACGCCCGCAACCAGATCAACCACGACCGTTACCGGGTGTTCGCGGACCTCGCGGACGTGGTCGCCCTCACCGGGGACGAAGAACGAGCCGCCGCACTCATCAGCCGGGCCGTCGCCATCGCCAAGGCCATCCGTCTGCCGTCGGTACGCCGAAAAGAGCTGGCGTTCCTGGCCGCGACCCACGGTTCGCAAGAGGCCCTGGACCTCTTTCGCCGCCACGTCGCTCCCGCCGATCCCCGGGACGACCCGTACCGCCTCAGCGAGATGGACCTCGCAGAGCTCGCCGGTTCCCTCGCCGCGATCGGAGACGCCGAGCAGGCACTGGAGCTCGCCGGCGGAATCACGGATCCGCTGCGGCTGGCCGAAGCACTGGCCGGAGTCAGCGCGGGGCTGGCCCGGACCGGACACACCACGCAGGCGATCGAGGCCTTCGGCACCATCACCGACCCCGCCCGACAGGCGGACGTGTTGCCCGAGATCGTCAGGGCCCTGTACGACGACGGGCGTCCGGAGGAAGCCGACGACCTGCTCCGGGAGGTCATCCTCACTGCTCAGGAGGGCGCACCGCATCCGGCGTCCGAGAGTCTGCTGGTTGTCGCCGCCGGCTTGCTCGCCGACAGCGGCCGTACCGAGGAGGCCGTCGCCCTCGCCCTCACCATCAGCACCCCCGCGACCCAGGCCGCGGCACTGTCCGGCGTCGCCGAGGCGCTCGCTTTCGAAGGCCTGGTCACCGAGGCCACGGAACTCGCCCATCGGGCCACCGCGCGCACCATCGCCAGACCCTCGCGACGGCCCGCAGCCCTCCCCGGTCTCGTCAAGGCGTTGGCCGACATCGGGGAGACCGGCCGGGCGCGCGCCCTCGCACATGCGGCCGCCGCCCATGAGCTCGCCGCCACCCCCTCGTCCCGGTCTTCCGTGCACCTCGCGGATGCCGCCCTCGCCTCGGCGCACATCGGAGACACCGGGCGGACGGTGGAGCTGGTCGATCGCGCGGTCGCCCTGGCGGCGGGCGATCGGTCCGACTCCGGTGCCCTGGCCAGCAGCGCCCAAGCGCTCGTCGCCATCGGCCGGCCCGGCCGAGCGCTCGACCTCGCCCACAGGCTGGTGGACGACCAGCGGGGGCAGGACCGCGCCTGGTTGGCGGCCTGGTACACCGCGGAGATCGCCGAGGTACTCGCGGCCGCAGGTCATTTCGATCACGCCATGGACATCGCCTCCACCATCCTCGCCCCCCACCGGCAGTACACATGCCTGAGCCGGCTCGCCGGCAGCCTCGCGATGAGCGGAGGAAGCCGGCATGCACTGCCGCTCGCCCGGGGCCTCGTGGAGGCCACCGACCGCGCGGACGCCATCGCCCGTGTCGCCGAGGCGCTCGCCGTATCCGGACGCACCGACGACGCACTCGACCTGATCGACGAGGTGACCGAAGCCATCCGGTTCCTCCCCGAAGGCGCGGCCGAATCCGAAGCCCGCGCCCGGATGGCCGTGGTACTCGCCGCCGCCGGCCGGATCGGCCCCGCACGCGAACAGGCCGGGCGGGCCCTCACATCTGCTCGGACCAGCGTTCGCAACAGGCTTCAGGCCTCGGCCCTGGTGGAGGTTGTCCACGCCTTCGCCGCAGCGGGACTGGTCGATCAGGCCCACGAGGTGGCACGCACCATCACCGACGGTTACCACCGGACTCGCGCCCTCTCGCTTCTTGCCCGAAGGAGCGGTCCCACTCCGACGGGCAGGCGCATGGTCGCCGAGGCGGTGCGCTCGGGCGGCTGGTACTCCGTGCTGGAGGTCCTGACCACCGTGGCCCCGGAGTCCCTGACCGTCCTGGCCGATGAGGTCCGACAAGTCTCCGGTCAGCCCCGGGCAGCAGCACGGTAGGGCCGGCCGACGACAGACGTGACCGGGCCGCGAGCGCCGTCAAGAGATGCGCTCGCGGCCCGGTGCCACGGGGTGATGCTCAGGATGGTTTCCCCGAGCCGTGCTCAGGCGTGGGCGATTCGCCGCCGGAGCCAGGCAGGGACGAGACCGAGGGAGCGCCGCGTACTCCCGGCCGCGTTGGGCCGACCCTCGACTGCGGCGCGGAGGGCCCGCTCCCGCTCCGCCTCCCGGAGCAGATCGGCCTCACGCAGCTTGTGCTGTGAGTAGTGCAGCATGACGTGTCCTCCTGGATGGGTGCGCCTTGCGCCATCCACCCTCGCGGGCGGAACGTCCCACCTGCATGAAGCAAGCGCCCCGTTCCCGTCCCGGTCGTGTCCCAGGGCTCCGCCTACACGGTGTCCGCACTGCCCGCCTCCGGGACGACCGGTCGTGCCCGCTGCTACATGCCGTCAAGGAACGCCAGCCGCGTCTCCACGAGTGACCCCGCCCGGTCCGGCATCACGGTGGCCACGATCCCCCGACCGCCGCCGCGCAGCACGTGGAGGCGCCGTGGATACGGCCCTGTGCCGGTGAACCGCGGAGGTCACTGCCCGGGCCCGGTCCGCCGCACCGGGCATTACCGCTTGACAGGGTGCGTAATACTGTAACGCGCATCACCCGGGCGTCGTCGGAGCGGGCAGCGCCGCCCGGGCCTCGCGGGCCCGGCGGGTCCCTCTCCCAGCAGCTCGGAGCACGACATGCACCCCTTCCTCGACCAGCCGGGGCCGCTCGCCTTCGCGCACCGGGGCGGTGACCTCGGCCACCCCGAGAACTCGCTCGCCGCCTTCGAGGCCGCCGTGGCCCTCGGGTACCGCTACCTCGAGACGGATGTGCACGCCACCCGCGACGGCGTACTGGTGGCCTTCCACGACTCCCGCCTCGACCGGGTCACCGACCGCACCGGGGCGGTGGCCGAACTGCCCTGGGGCACCGTCAGGCAGGCCCGGATCGGTGGAACCGAACCGGTGCCGCTGCTGGACGACCTGCTCGGCGCGTTCCCCGGGGCCCGGTTCAACGTCGACGTCAAGGCGGCGCCGGCCGTCGGACCGCTGGTCGAGGCGATCCGCCGGACGAACGCCTGGGACCGGGTCTGCGTCGGCGGCTTCTCCGACAGTCGCCTCGCAGCCGTCCGCGCCGCCGCCGGCCCCCGGCTGGCCACCTCGCTCGGCCCGCGCGAGGTGGCCCGGCTGCGGCTGCGCTCGCTGGCCGGGCCACTGGTGCGGGGGCGCGGGGCACCGTTCGCCGGGGTGTGCGCGCAGGTGCCGGAGAGGCACCGCGGCGTGCGGGTCGTCGACCGGGCCTTCGTCCGCACCGCCCACCGCCTCGGCCTGCAGGTGCACGTCTGGACTGTGGACGATCCCACACGGATCAGGGCTCTCCTCGACCTCGGTGTGGATGGCATCATGGCCGATCGCATCGACGTCCTGCGGGACGTCCTCGGCGAGCGCGGCTGCTGGACCGACGGCAGCACCGGCTCCAACACGGTGACAGGAGCCCCATGACCACCACCGCCCAACTGCCGGACCACCCGACGACCGCCACCGACGGCCGCGCCCTGCGCCGGATGCAGTTCGGCTGGTACATCAACGACTGGGCCAACGCCGCCTTCTCGGCCACCGTCCTGACGGTGTTCCTCGGGCCGTACCTGACCTCGGTGGCCAAGAACGCCGCCGACGCGGCCGGCGACGTGCACCCGCTCGGCCTCTCGGTCCGCGCGGGTTCGTTCTTCCCGTACACGGTCTCCTTCTCCGTACTGCTCTCGGTCGCGGTGATGCTGCTGACCGGGACGGTCGCGGACCGCACCGGGCGGCACAAGGAGCTGATGTGCGGCTTCGCCTACGTCGGCGCGATCGCCACCATGGGGATGTTCCTCCTCGACGGCGACCGCTACCTGCTCGGCGGCGCGCTGCTGGTGGTCGCCAACATCGCGTACGCGGTGTCGGTCGCGCTCTCCTACGCCTACCTTCCGGGCCTGGCCTCCCCCGACGAGCGCGACGCGGTCTCCTCCAAGGGCTGGGCGTACGGGTATGCGGGCGGCGGCCTGCTGCTGATCGCCAACCTGGCGCTGTTCGAGGGCCACGACGCGCTCGGCCTGTCCTCCGGCACCGCCGTGCGGATCTGCCTGGCCTCGGCCGGCCTGTGGTGGGCGCTGTTCACCATCATTCCGATGCTGCGGCTGCCCTCCCGGGCCGGTGCGGCCCCCGACCGTGCGGCGGCCGTGCCCGACCGGCCCGCCGCCGGCAGCCTGCGCGAACTCGCCCGCACCCTGCGCGGCATGCGCCAGTACCCGCTCACGCTGCTCTACCTGGGCGCCTTCCTCTGCTACAACGACGGCATCCAGACCGTCGTCTCCCAGGCCTCGCTCTACGGCAGCGAGGAGCTCGGCATGGACCAGACCTCGCTGGTCGTCGCCGTGCTCCTGGTCCAGATCGTCGCGATCGGCGGCGCACTGCTCCTCGGCCGGATCGCCCACCGGTACGGCGCCAAGCAGACCGTCCTCGGCTCCCTGGTCGGCTGGGTGGTCACCCTCGCCCTCGGGTACTTCATGCCCGCCCACCAGCCCGCCTGGTTCTTCGCCCTCGCCTGCATGATCGGCCTGGTGCTCGGCGGCAGCCAGGCACTCTCCCGCTCGCTGTTCTCCCACCTCATCCCGGCCGGCCGGGAGGCCGAGTACTTCAGCGTCTACAAGGTCAGCGACCGGGGCACCAGCTGGATGGGCCCGCTGGTCTTCGGCCTCGCCTACCAGCTCACCGGCAGCTACCGCTCGGCGATCATCTCCCTGCTGGTGTTCTTCGTGATCGGCTTCGCCGTGCTGGCGAAGGTCCCCGTCCGCCGCGCCATCGAGGCCGTCGGCAACCCCGTCCCCGAACGGCTGTGACGGCCCGGCCCGCAGTGTCCTGAGCCCACCTCAGCCCGCCGCACCCGCCGTCCGCAGGAGCTCCCCCGCCCGGGCGGCCAGGCCGTCGGCGTCGCAGCGGGTGGCCAGCTCCAGCCCGCGGGCCAGGGCGGTATGGGCGGCCGGCGCGGTGCCCAGTGCCTCACCCAGGTCGACCAGGGCGATCGCGTGCTCGTAGCGGGCGGGTGACCGCTCCAGGTGCCGGACGGCCTCCGTGAGCAACTCGGCGGCGCGTGGCCGGTCGTGCACCCCCGCGCAGAGCCGCAGCGCGACGCCGACGGCCGAGTCCGTGCCGGACTCCCGGGCCCGGCGAACGGCCTCGTCGGCGAGGTCGCGGGCCCGGTCCGGCTGGTCGGGGGCGACCGCGCGCGCCAGGTGCCCGAGCCACGGCGCCCACACCGTGTTGCGCCAGCCACGCGCGTCCAGGGCCGCGCCGGCGGCGGTCAGCGTGGCGGCCGCGCCGGGCGCGTCGCCCCGGGCCAGCAGCAGACGGCCGTACAGCGTGGGAGCGTCGGGCAGCACCATCACCGTCGGGTACGGCGGGCCGAAGGCGTGCGTGTGTGCGAGCTCCAGGGCCTCGGCGAGCCGGCCGCGCGCGGCCAGGGTCTCGGCCAGCGCCCCGACCGCGTCCCAGTGCAGCGGGACGCCCGGGCCTATCCGTTCGGCGATGCGCAGCGCCCGGCGCAGGTAGTCCTCCGCCTCCGCCAGGGCACCGCAGCGGAACCGGAGCATGCCGGTCAGCAGGTAGGCGAAGCCGAGGTGACCACCGCTCCACCCGGCGACTTCGTACGCGCGGACCGCCTCCGTGAACAACTCCTCCGCCCGGTCGACCCGGTCGGCGTAGAGGTAGCTGATGCCGAGGATCCCAGGCAGCTCGAAACCCCAGGTGGTGTTGGTCCAGCCGAGGCTGCGGGGCAGTCGGCCGTCCGGCAGCGCGGACTCGGCCAGGGCGATCGTCTCCTCGCGGTCCGCGCCGCGCAGCGTGAGATCCCAGCAGCGCAGCACGGCCACCGCATGGGCCAGGCCGTCACGTTCGAACAGGGCCTCGTCCGGCGTCGGCTCGCCGACCGTGCCGGTGTCGCTGAAGGCCGGACCGTCCGCCCCGGAGTCGGTGAAGGCCAGGCCGATCGTGCCGAGCATCCGGTCGAACTCCGCGAGCCGCCGGGAGCGGCCCGGGCCGTCCTCGTCCTCGAACTGGAACGCGGCGAACATGAAGTGGGCGACCTCCAGGCGCAGGCGGCCCGGCCCGGGCCGGGTGCGAGCGGCCTCCTCGACGCACACCGCGGCGGCCTCGCCGAGCCGGTTGCTGTGGGCGAGTGCCTGGGCGAGCCGGAAGGTCGCGTCCACCCTCAGCTCGGGGCCCAGCCCGTACGGGTCCGCGAGCGCCAGGCGCAGCTGGTTGACCGTGGTCGCCGGATCGGTGAGCAGCGCCGAGCAGCCGAGTTCGTAGAGCACCGCGGCCCGGTCCTCGTCGGCGGGCGGTTCGCTGATGGCGCGCCGCAGGCAGCGCTGGGCCGCCTCGGGCGCACCGATGGCCAGGTGCTCGCGGGCCGCCCGGCGCAGCTTGCCGACGATCTCGCCGTCCCCGTCGGGCAGCGTCTCCAGCAGGTGCCGGGATGCCGTCAGCAAGCCGAGGCCTGCGTTCTCGGTCTCGACGGCGGCGACCCCGTGCATCCCGGTCCGGGTGGCCGGCGGCATCGACTGGTAGAGCGAGGTGGCGATCAGCGGGTGGACGAACTCCAGCCGGTCTCCCGGCGTACTGGTCAGCACCCCGTGCCGGCGCAGCTCCCGGATCGACTGGGCGGCGGCCTCCGGGCCCTGGGCGCAGATGACGGCGGCGAGGTCCGGGCGGATGTCGGTGCCCAGCATGGACGCGGCCCAGGCGAATCGCAGCGTGGTCGGGCCGAGCTTGTCCAGCCAGTGCCGTGGCGTCATCCCCCGCGCGCCGGCGGCGAGTTCGCGCAGTTGTCCAGTGCTCTCCTCGACCGGGTCGAGCCGCTGGTCGAGCACCTCGCGCAGCAGGGCGGTGGTCTCGTACGGGTTCCCGGCGGTGACCGCCCAGACGTGGCGACAGAAGGCGTCCTCCGCCTGCGTGCCCAGGGCCGCGCGGACCAGGTGCGCGACCGAGGCCGGCTGGAGCGGCCGCAGTTCGTGCCGCCGGTCGGCCCTGCCGACGAGGCCGTGCTGCAGCGTCAGGGCGTCGTCGGGGAACTCGTCGCGGCAGGCGAGCACGAGCAGGGCCGGCAGCTCCCGTGCGCGCACCGCGAAGCCCGCCAGCCAGCCGAGCGACTCCGGATCGGCCCAGTGCAGGTCGTCGACGATCACGGCCACCGGCGAGCGCCGCTGCACGAGGCGGGTGAGCACGAAGTCCAGCCCGTCCCGCACACCCTGCGGGTCGAGCTGCCCTCCAGGCGGCAGCAGCCCCACCGCCGGGCCGACGATGTCCTCCCACGGCCCGAGGGCCTGCGACCGCTCCTCGTCGGACAGGGCCGCCAGCACCGGCAGCACCAGCTGGCGCACCACGCGGAACGGCTCATGGCGCTGCCGCTCCCCGCCCCGGGCGAACAGCACCGTGCAACCCGCGCGTTTCGCCTCCCGTCGCACCTCGGTCAGCACCGCGGTCTTACCCAGGCCGGCCGCACCGGTGTAGAGCAGCAGCTCCCCGGTCCCGGCACCGGCGGGCCGGGTGAGCGCCTCGACCGCCTGCCCGGCCGACCGGATCTCGGCCTCGCGCTCGTGCAGCGGACAGCCGTCCTTGCCGGCCCCGCCGTCACCCCCGGCCTCGGGCTCCCCTTCGGCCACCGCCGCCTCCGATTCGCTGTTCCACGCCCGTCGTTACCGAAGCCGAGGCTACTGCTGAACGGACGGTTCCGGTGCGGACTTGACAATCAGGCCGGTCGGAGACCAAGGGTGCTTCAACTTCTGTCCTTCGCGCGGAGGTCGACACAGTCGACCTCCAATTCCCAATCCGCGCACCTGTGTTGCTCCGCGCAAATGCATTGCTCGACCCCTGGCCTCCCGTGAAACTGAGCGGGGAGGCAGGAGGAACCGGGATGATTCGGATCATCGTCCGCTGTTGTGCGGCGCTGCTCGGCCTGGCGGCCATCTGGGCGGGAGTCGACCTGGCGGGAGAGCCCTACCGGAACTCGGTGCAGTTCCGGCACGCGAAACCGTGCCCGAGCGGCAGCCCGGCGGGTGGGCAGCAGGACTGTATCGGGCACGAGACCGGCCAGGTCGTCGACAAGGACACCTCCACGCGCACCAAGACAACCGGCACCACCGACACGTCGTCCACGACCACCGAGACTGTCTACCAGCTGTCGGTCCGTCGGGCCTCGGGGGCGGTAGAGACGATCGAGGTCGGCGGGGCACTGTTCGGCGGAGCGGGACGTGGGGCCGGTGCGGAACTGGAGACCTGGTACGGGGAGGTCGTGGGCGTCACGGTCGACGGCAAGCGGGACACCATGACGCCGTCGTCCACCAACGCGCTGATGTGGGACCTGCTCGTCGCCTGGATCGGCCTGGGCGTGGTGCTGTGGTCCGCGCTGGGCGGCGGGAGCGCCCACGCGTTCTTCGGCACGCTGGGCACGCGCGCCTTCGCCTGGGTGTGGTTCGGGCTGTGGACGCTCTGGCCGGTGACCGGGATCGTCGCGGGCGGCGCCTCGTGGCCGAGGTTGGCATTCTCGGCGCTGTTCTGGCTGTTCGGCGCGGTGGTGGCCATGCAGTTCCTCCGGAACGACCACGGGTTCCGGCGCCCCGGCCGGCGGTCCTGGCGGCGTGCCCGGCTCCCGCTGCGCCGGCGGCGCTCCGCGCGGCGGTAGACCGGGCCCGGGTGCTCCCACTCCGCACCCGGCCTCCCACCGCACGAACACCGAGCGCAGCGCTACTCCAGTAGCTCGCGCCCGATGGAATAGCTTGCCGGTACCGCCTGGAATCGTCAGCTGCCGCGCAGCAGAGCAACCGGAGGAACACCTTGCCCCGAGAGGCGCCGTATCTTGCCGTGAGCGACGCACTGCGTGCACGAATTCTCGCGGGAGAGTGGGAGGTCGGGGAGAGGCTGCCGTCGCGGGTGCGGCTCGCCGAGGAGTACGGGGTCGGACGCAACGTCTCGCAGCGAGCGGTGGAATGTCTGATCGTCGAGGGCCTCCTGGAAGGACGCGCGGGCTCGGGCACCTACGTCCGTGTCCCACTCGAACGCCTTCAGATGGTCCGCTCCAGGCATCGCGAACACCGAACCGGCTCCCCCGCCGGCCTCCGGTCGGAGGAGCGAGGCAGGGCCAACGCCTGGGACGCGCACAGCCAGGTGCGCGTTCCCGCCACTGAGGCGATCGCCGAGCGGCTCGGCGTCGACCCGGGGGATCCCTGCGTCACCACGCACTACGAGTTCCTCGCCGACGGGCAACCCGTCCAACTCTCGGAATCCTGGGAGCCGATGGCCATCACGGGCGGAACGCCGATCCTTCTCCCCGAGACGGGACCGCTCGCGGGCAAGGGGGTGGTCGAGCGCATGCGCTCCCTCGGCGTCGTGGTCCGGACTGTGGTCGAGCGGCCACGCCCGGCTCACGCCACCCGGGAACAGGCGAACCTTCTGGGAATCAGCACCGGGGACCTGGTACTTCGGATCGAGCGGACCATCTACGACACCGGCGGACGCCCCGTGGAGACCGCCGACATCGTCATTCCCGACGGGCGCCGCGAAGTGGTCTACGAGTTCGGGGTCGACCACCCCTCACTGATGGGTCCGATGGGCCGCTTCGCCACCGACGGTGGGTGACCGAATGTCCTTGCCCCTCCGTCCCGGGCTCCTGCGCGACCCCGACTTCCGGCGCCTGTTCGCCGCCACCGCACTCGGCCAGCTGGGCGATCGCATCATCTTCCTGGCGCTGCCACTGGTTGCCATCGTGGCCCTGGATGCCGACGAGTTCCAGGTCGGGCTGCTGGCTGCGATGACCACGGCGGGCTCGCTCCTGGCCGGACTGCCGGCAGGCGCGTGGGTGGACCGCATGCGGAAGCGGTCGGTCATGATCAGCACCGACCTTGTGAGGTCACTGGCCCTCGCGACGATACCGGTGGCGTGGTGGGCCGGTCTTCTCACCACGGGGTGGCTCTTCGCGATCGCCCTGCTTCACGGTGCACTGACCGCCTTCTTCGACGTCGCGTACGTCAGCTGTCTCCCGCACCTCGTGGGGCGCGGCAGTCTTGTCGAAGGAAACTCGAAGCTCTCGGCGGTGCGCTCGGTCACCAGCATCAGCGGTCCGGCAGTGGCGGGTCCGCTGGTCGGTTGGGTGGGCGCTCCTGCCACGCTCTTGGCGAGCTCGATCGGTATGGCGGCGTCCGGCCTGCTGGCGATCGGCATCCGGAGGCGCGAACCGAAGCCGGAACCCGGTGAGCGACCTCGGTTGCTCCGTGACATCGGAGCGGGCTTGCGCTTCGTTCTCACACATCCCGTTCTCCGCGCGACCGTGCTGGGAGACGCGGTCTTCAATCTCTTCCTGGCCATGTACCAGACCATGTTGCTGGTCTTCCTGCGGCGGGAAATGGGCCTCGACTCCTCCGGCATCGGCCTCGTGTTCTCGGGTATGGGCTTCGGCGCCCTGGCAGGCGCGCTGTCGGCGAGCCGACTGTCCAAGCGGGTCGGGCACGGTCCGATCATCTGGCTCATGCCCCTCGTCACCTGTCCGCTGACGGCATTGATGCCGTTGGCCCGACCCGGCTGCACCGTCTACGTGGCAGCGGCCGGGCTCGCAGCCCTCTCGCTGGGCGGGGTCGTCCGTGTCGTTGCCCAGTCGAGCATCCAACAGGCCCTCACGCCGGACCGGTTCCTGGGCCGGATGAGCGCGACCACCCGGTTCGTGTCGTGCTGCGGCCTTCCACTGGGCGCAGTCCTGGGCGGAGCCGCAGGCGCTGCACTCGGCGCACCGGCCACCCTGTGGATCGGCGCAGCCGGTATGACGCTGAGCTTCCTCCCGAACTTCGCCTCACCGCTTCGAGGCATGCGCGAACCGCCGGCGGTAGGAGATCGCGAACTCGTACGCTCCGGCCTGCTCCCCGGTGAGCGCGGCCGCCCGGCTCCGGGAGGCGATGTCATGGGCTCCGGACGGTTCTCGGGTAGCACCGCCGACGTCTGATGCAGCTGCGACACCGCGTACCCTCGGGCCGCCGCCGGGCCGCGTCACGCAACGCCGCGCCCTTCTCGCGCAGGTGCCCGGCCGGACCCGGCCGACATACAGCCGGTGTGCGTAAGGTCAGGTGAACCCGGCCGGGGCGGCTCGGCCGGGCCACCGGGCCCTTACGAGCCGGCGGTGGCGGCCTCCAGGGTGGTCGCCATGATCGGGCTGGTGAAGGTGTTCGTCGCGTCCCCCGAGGAGGGGTGGTAGGAGCCCCACTTGAGGTAGTTGCGGTCGCCGTCCCAGGTGGTGCCCTTGAAGGTGCCCGAGCCGGTGGTGAAGGTCTGCTTCACGCCGTCGAACCAGAAGTCGATGGTGCCGTCGGTGCGGCCCAGGCGGATCTTCAGCGCGTAGGAGTGCCACTTGTTGTTGGCGGTCGGCGCGGTCCACAGCGTGTGCGCGACGTGGTCGGTGTCCCACTCCTGGAGGCGGATGCGCCCGGTCGTCGCGTCGATCTCGATCGGGTGGTTCGCCGTGTCGGTGCTCGGCGAGCACTTGAGCTGGAAGACGTAGCGGCTGTTCGAGTCTTTGATGTCCACCTTGGACGACCAGCCGAGGTAGAAGGTGTCGCCCTCCTTCAGGTCGGGGCCGAGCGTCTCGCAGCGCTCCTCGCCCGCGGCCTGGAACGCCCGCCAGACACTGCCCTTGGCGGAGTCCTTGACGACGCCGAAGCCGCCCGACGCGCACTGGACGCCGGCAAAGGAGGACGGGCCCTTGCTGGTGCTCGGGGTCCACAGGACCTTGCCCGCCGCGGCGGCGGAGCTGCTGGCGGTGGCCGAGCCGCAGGAGATCGCAAGCGTGGTGAGGGCCACGACGCCGACGGCGGTCTTGCGGTGGTGGGACAGAAAGGACATGCCTCTCCCGGGTGAATGAGTGGCCGGAACGGACGCCGTCCGGGCCTGTCGGCCCGGACGCACGGAGCGATTCGACCACCTGACGGCCTGTCGGGCCAAGCGGGCCGACCGGCAGCGGCCCTTTCGGGCAATTCCACCGGTCGGCCGGGCACCGGGGCAGCGGCTCCGCCGCGGGGCCCGCGTCGTACGAGGAGGTGCCCTCGTCCAGGAGCGGCTCCTGCGTGCGCACTCGTCGGGCAGAGGGCGATCACGGCTCGATGTCCGCCGGACCGCTCAGGCTCCGTCGGCCAGTCGACGGCCCTGCTCCAGGAAGGCCATGATGCCGACCACGCCGCCGAGTTGACGGATCGTCCGGGCGGCACCGAAGGGCGCGTTCCAGAACGCACCCTGCAGCGGGGCGTGCGGGCCGACGTACGCGTACGGCTCCGGCTGGAACGCGTCGCCGGGTGAGATGCCGTAGTTCGCTTCGCCGGCGGTCACCCCGATGTCGAAATGCTCGGGCCAGATGACCGGGTCCGCCCCCGCGAAGAGCCCGCGCAGCGCGGCGTCGCCGAGCGCGAAGCAGTGCGCGAGCCGGCGGGCGGCGGACGGGTCCGCCTCGATGGCTTCGTCGGCGGCGATGCCCGGCCCGTCCTGGTACAGCCCGACGGGAGCACCGACAGTGAGCCCGAGGGCCGCGCCGAGCGCGCTGCAGGTGGTCCGTTCGAGGGACAGCACCTGCCCGGGCGCGACCAGCTCCGCGCCGATCACCCGCAGCTGCGGCTCGACGCTGGTGGCGAAACCGCCCGCACAGGCGCGCAGCCGGATCGTGCCGCCGGCCCGGTACTGGGGGCCGGCCAGGACCAGTTCGGCCACCGCGTGCAGGGCGCGGCGGGTGCGTACGACCGTCTCGGTGTCCATGAGGGCATGGTCTCCCAGCAGAGGGATCCGCGCGCGGTCCCCGGACGAACACAACGGTGTGGACACCCGCCGGCAGCCCGGGCCCTGAGGCTTCCGGAAACGCCCGGACAGGGACGACAGAACCCTGGATCAGGCTCTGCGTGCCGCCGGCGGCGAGTTGCCCCGGGCGGCGAGGTCGCGAGCGCCATTCTGGTGATCCTCGGCTCGCTCGACGCTCCGGCGGCCGCCGCGTTGCTCCATCGCACCGTCGGTCGCCCGCGCGACGCGCTCCGGCAGCTCTGACATTCCGCATCGAGCCCACGGAAGGCCCGTCATGTCCGACGACAAGCATCGTGCCACCGCCGAAGCCATCCTCCCGCTCGTCGGGGGCCCCGCCAACATCCATTCCGTCGCCCACTGCATGACCCGGCTGCGGCTCGGCCTGCGCGACCGCTCCCTCGTGGACGAGGAGAAGCTCAGCGCCCTTCCCGCCGTACTGGGCGTCGTCAAGGACGGCACCTATCAGATCGTCCTCGGCCCGGGCGTCGTGGCCCGGGTGACACCCGCACTCCAGGCCCTCCTCGACGGGCGACGGGAGCGGGAGGACGACGGCGCCGCCCCAGGACCGGATGACGCCCGGGAGGGCCCCGGCACCGGTGCCGCCGTCGGCGCCGAGGACCTGGCCCGGCGCGGCGCGGCGATCAGGGCGGAGGCCGGGGCCAGGAACGCGACCCCGGTCAAGCTCGCGCTGCGCCGGATCGCGAACGTCTTCGTGCCGCTGATCCCCGCGCTGATCGGCTGCGGCATCGTGGCCGGTGTCAACGGCGCGCTCACCAACCTCGGTTGGGCTCCCGGCCTGGTGCCGGCGCTCACCGCGATCTCCTCGGGGTTCATGTCCCTGCTCGCCGTCTTCGTCGGCTACAACACGGCGAGGGAGTTCGGCGGCACACCCGTGCTGGGCGGCGCCGTGGCCAGTGTGACCGTCTACGCGGGGGTCTCCAAGGTGGAGGTCTTCGGCCACCACCTCGCGCCGGGCCAGGGCGGGGTGATCGGAGCGCTCGCCGCCGCACTGCTGGCGGTCCAGGTCGAACGGTGGACCCGGCGGGTGATGCCCGACGCCCTCGACGTCCTGCTCACTCCGACGGTCACCGTGCTCGTCACCGGCCTGGCCACCCTGTTCGGCCTGATGTTCGTCGCCGGAGAGGTCTCCACGGCGATCGGCGATCTCGCCACCTGGCTGCTGTCCCACGGCGGCGCCCTTGCCGGGCTGGTGCTCGGGGGTCTGTTCCTCCCCCTGGTCATGCTCGGCCTGCACCAGGCGCTGATCCCGATCCACACCACCCTGATCCAGCAGCAGGGCTCCACCGAGCTGCTGCCGATCCTCGCCATGGCCGGGGCCGGACAGGTCGGCTGCGCCGTCGCCGTCTACCTGCGGCTGCGCGGCAACGCCTCGATCAGGGCGACCATCAGGTCCGCCCTGCCCGCGGGGTTCCTCGGCATCGGCGAGCCGCTGATCTACGGGGTCTCGCTCCCACTCGGGCGGCCGTTCGTCACGGCCTGTCTCGGCGGTGCCTGCGGCGGGGCCGTGGTGGGGCTGCTGGGCCAGCTCGGTGCCACCATCGGCTCGACCGCCATCGGCCCCTCCGGTTGGGCGCTGTTCCCGTTGCTGACCGGCTCACGCGGCCTCGGGGTCAGCGCGGCCGTCTACGCCGCCGGTCTGGTGACGGGATACGCCACAGGCCTCCTGGCCACCTACTACTTCGGCTTCACCCGCGAGATGCTCGACGAGCTCGATGCCCTCGCGCCGAAGCACGGTCCGGCCACCGACGCCGCCACCCCGGCCGAGGCCCCCGGGTCCTTCGGCGCCGGCCTCGACACACCTGCGGCCCCGAAGTCATGAACGCGGGTGCGCAGCTGCGAATGCCGCCACTCACGTCGGCCGGGGGAGGCAGAGACCCGTCTCGAACACCTCGCGATCACCCGGCACGGGAGGCCGTTGGCAGAGCGGCGCGACGGTCTTGTATGGTTTCTGGCGAATCATCCAGAGGGGTGGAGGGATCGGCCCTACGAAGCCCCGGCAACTCCCCGGTCATGTCGACGCCCGACCACGGGCCCGACCGCCGGGATCAGTGCCAACTCCGGCCCGGCGCCAACGTGGCGCCGGGAGAGATGAGGAGAAGCGGTGCTCTCTCTGCCCTCCGTCGCCTGGGATCCGCGCGCGCTGAAGCGGCCCGCCCCGAGCGACGTCCCCGGCGCCCCTGACGTCCCTGACGTCGCCGGCGCCCCCGACGCGTCCGCCCCCGCGTGCCCGCGCACGTCGTCCGCCGTACCGCTCACCGTGCCCCGCACCACGCCGCACACCGGACGCCGCACCACGCCGCACGCCGGACGCCGCACGCCGGGCGCCCCGGCGTGGGCCGCCATGCCGACCCCCGTCGCCGGCGCCCGCACACGCTGACCGGACGCCCGCCCCGGGCTTCGGCCCGCCGGACGCGACGCGCCCCCTCGGCTCCTCGGCTCCTCGGACGCGACGCGCTCTCCCCCACCCCTCCCCGGCTCCTACCGGCGGCCCCGCAACGGCGCGGGACGTGACCCACCCGACACACCGCCGACGGCGCCGCGCGCCGATTCCGCCTGCCGCCACCGTGCGGCCGGCGGGTCAACCGCGCCTCGAAGAAAGAGACTTGGTACTACCCATGGACAACACCAGCGGTGTCGGCGTTCTCGACAAGGCCGCTCTGGTGCTCAGCGCACTGGAGTCAGGCCCCGCCACGTTGGCGGGGCTGGTCGCCGCCACCGGTCTGGCGCGGCCCACGGCCCACAGACTCGCCGTCGCACTCGAACACCACCGACTGGTCACCAGGGACATGCAGGGCCGGTTCATCCTCGGCCCCCGTCTCTCCGAACTCTCCGCCGCCGCGGGCGAGGACCGGCTGCTCGCCACCGCGGGCCCGGTCCTGACCCACCTGCGCGACGTCACCGGCGAGAGCGCACAGCTCTACCGCCGCCAGGGCGAGATGCGGATCTGCGTAGCCGCCGCCGAGCGGCTCTCCGGCCTGCGGGACACCGTCCCGGTCGGCAGCACCCTGCCGATGAAGGCCGGCTCGGCCGCCCAGGTCCTGCTGGCCTGGGAGGAGCCCGAGCGCCTCCACCGCGGCCTCCAGGGCGCCCGCTTCACCGCCACCGCACTGAGCGGCGTCCGCCGCCGCGGCTGGGCCCAGTCGATCGGCGAACGCGAACCGGGCGTGGCGTCGGTCGCCGTACCCGTCCGCGGCCCCTCCAACCGCGTCGTGGCCGCCGTCTCCGTCTCCGGCCCGATCGAGCGCCTGACCCGCCACCCCGGCCCCCTGCACGCCCAGGCCGTCATCGAAGCCGCCCGCCACCTCACTGAGGCCCTGCGCCGGACCTGACCACCGACAGACCACCGACAGACCAGCATCCGACCGGCCATCCGACCGACCGTCCCTTCTCCGCGGACGGTTCGGCGCCCTTCCCCGCGTAGAACGACACGGCGGAGCCCGCGACCGGGTGCCGGGCAGCCGCCATGCTCAGCTGTGTTTCCACATCACGTCGAAGGCCGTCCCGCCGGCGGTCAGCGCTCCAGGCGCGGCCCTTTCGACACCGTCCCTGACCATGGTGATGTCCTCGGGAAAATTGGCCCCGAGGCTCATTCCGTTGACGTAGCAGTCGGTGAACGAAACCTTGCCGAAGTCGGCCAACGGCCGCACCCCGCCGGACTGCCTGGTCGGCGCCTCGGCGACCACTTCGGCCGTCATCCGCTTGGGGTCCGTTCCGTCCGGCGGCTTCGTAGAGGTGGTTTCGACCCACTTCTGCGTGACGTCGCGGAGGGTGAGCTCGTACGTCTCACCGACGTAGACGACACTGGCCTCAAGCAGGTCGCCGGGCACGACCGGGTCGTTGTACACAACCGGGTACGCCGGCAACATCTCGTACCAGGCGTAGTACTCCGGCGTGCCACCATCGCAGCTCACGGCGACGCCGGTCTGCTCAAGAATCCGGCCGGTCTTCCAGCCGTCCAGGCCGACCCAGAAGGCCGCACTCGCGTCGGGGTCGCTGCAGTCCGCGGCCGGCTGGATCCAACTGGCGCGCACTTCGGTGAAGTCGTAGGCCTTGCCGGTCGCGACGTAACCGGACCACTTCCTGCCCTCGGCAAGGGGCTGCGGCTGCGCGGCGAGCGCTGTGGGCGCCAGGGGCACGCTGCCGAAGAGCGCCAGCGCGGCAACCGCGGCGACCAACGCGAGGTGACGTCGTGCGCGCATGCTTGCTCCATGAAAGGCGTCGTGCGGCAGTGAACGGCCGGTCACTCGGCGACGGCAGCAGGGTTCATCTCCATGCAAACCACTCAACGGCAGGTCGGCAACCCGGCGGTTCGGTCCGCCTGGCACCCGCTCGCCGGTGAGCCGCTGTGGTCAGACTCGACGGGGTGGCCCTGGCGGTGCGGTCTGCGCGGACGACACGTGCTTGAGCTGCAGCACGGGCCGTTGCAGTGACGCGTCGACGGACGAGTAGAGACTGACCCGGAAGGCCCAGGCACCGCCGTCCGTCTCGGGTTGCTCGCGCTCGCCCCACCCGACGAGTGCCCGCGTGAGCGCCGGGACCGTGTCCTCGTCGTACGTTCCCACGGTCGACTGGACGACCGGCAGGAGCGCCGACACCGGCGGGCTGCCGGGGACGAGGGTGTACTCGTAGCGTGCGCCGATCGCGATCGTCCGGCCCGCCGGGTCGCCATCGAAGACGGTGTCGAACATCGCCGTGAGCGGATTGTGGTCGGGTGGGTCCCAGGGGCCGATGGCGATGGCGCCGGTGAGGTCGATGAACGGCACCACCGGCTCGGCCTGGCCGACCTCCGGGGTCCGGTACACGAAGGCCTGTGCGGTGTCCGGCCAGCCCTCGCCGAGCAGTCGCGCGTTGCGGGTGACCCGGGCGCCGGCCGACGCGCTCTGGTACGACGCGATGTGGACGCGCGGGAGGGTGACCTCGAAGGTGAGCAGCGTGAACGCCTCGACCGCGCGGAGCGGGAAGGCGTAGCACCAGCAGTGGTCGGCGTCGGCGCACCCGCACACCTCCGGCTCGAAGGGCGTGAGCTCGTGGCGTTCACCGGCCGCCGTGACGCACACGATCCGCTCCGGCCGGCCCACCCCGCCCGGGCCGGACTCCACCGTGCGGGTCAGCCGCAGGGTCGTGTACCAGCCGTCCTCGGCGGCGAGGCCGAGCTCGTACTGGTAGACGTCCGGCACCGGTCCGCCTCCGGCCGTCGCCGCGAGCGCCCGCTCGGTGGGGCCGGGCGCGTCGCCTCCCCAGTGCGCGGCCCAGGCGTCCGCTACGGCGGAAGCGAGCGTCCGGTAGGTACCCAGGGCGTTGGCCAGCGCGGTGCGCCGGTCGGCGTCGGCGCGCTCCCAGTCGGGCAGCCCGGCCAGCAGTCCGAGCAGGGGGGCGGAGACCGCCGTGTACCGCGCCAGCGCCGTGAACAGGTCGTCGGTCGGGGCCGCGGCGGGCACGGGGGCCGGCCGGTTGTACGTGACCCGCAGCTCGATGGTGTCCTGCTCGGCCGACTGGTGCTGCACCGAGAAGCGGTACTTCCAGTGGACCGCGTCGGCGAGCCGCGCGGCGGAGGTGGGGACGTCGGCGTGATGGTCCAGCAGGATCGGCATCGGCGGGTAGGCGCGCAGCGGGATCGGCACCCGCGGGGCGCCGAGGGAGAAGTCGAGGGTGGCCGGCGAGCCCGATCTCAGCGGGGTGACGAAGGTCAGCCAGTCGGACCGCTCATAGCCTTCGACCTCCCGCTCGATCCCGAACTCGAGCTCGACGCCCGCGAAGTCGAGGGCCAGGTCGAGCACGGCGTGCGTGGCCACATCGGGGACGGTGATCAGGAAGCTGATCTGCGAGTCGCCGTCGGCGAGCGGGACCTTGCCGTTCGACAGCGTCGCGGTCCGCAGGTGCGCGGGCACGTCGCCGTAGTCGACGACCGGGTTGCCGGACAGCCGCGCGTACGGGCCCGGCCACGGGGACGAGGCGCTGGTGTCGTACTGGACCACGGCCGAGGTCGCGTAGCCGCGGGTCAACGAGACGAGCAGCTCCTGCCGCAGTCTCTCGACGGCCGCCGCCCGCTCGGGGTCGGCGTCGGCGGGTGCCTGCCCGGCCAGGATGTGGTCCAGGCCCTCCGCGATGGCTCCGGCGAGCGTCTTCTTGACGCCGATGACCGCGTCGAGCACGTCCCGGCCCAGCGCGTACACCCCTTGAATGTAGGCGGCCGACAGCAGCAGCTCGACGTCCGCGAGGAAGGTCCTGGCCCACACCTCCAGGTCGATGCCCTGGTAGTCGGCGATCTGATCACCCGTCAACAGCCCGGTCAGGACGTCGAAACCGGGCGTGGTCACGCGCCGGCGCGCCATGAGCGTGGTGCTCAGCGGGCGCAGGGCGAAGGTACGCGGTTGCCGGGTGCCGGCGATCTCGCACGGGGGCTGGATGCTGACGCTCTCGATGCCGTCGGCGGCGAAGACGACCGCCCAGACGTCGGTGTCGGACGTACGGCCCGGCGCCGTGGCCAGCCGCAGGACCGGCACCGCCCGCTGGACCTGTTCGGCGAACGCCGCCAGGGTGAGCGCGCCGTCCTGGGAGGGGTCGGCACCCCGGGCGGTGGGGACGGCGGTCCGGTCGCGGGTGGCGGTCGCGGCGAGCGCCGGGTCGACCAGCGCGGGATCGCGGGAGAGTTCCAGGACCACGGTGACGGGGAAGACGGGCTCGGGGAACGACCACTGCACACCGTCCGGCGTCGACTCCCCCAACCGGCCGGTGAGCAGGGCGGTGGCCGGCGGGACGACGACGCGCGCACCGGCCCGCAGGAACGCGGCGTCGGCGTTGGCCGCGACGACGGCGTCGATGGCGGTCACCACGCCGCGCCGGCGGAACCGCTCGACTACGGCGGTGAGGGTGTCGCAAGCCGCGGTCGTCTCGGTAGGCACAGTGCGGCCGTCCGCGCCGGGCTGGCGCCCCCGCAGCACCTGCCCGGGCAGCAGCAGCTCCGGCGTGCCGGCGTTCGCGGCGAGCAGCGCGACCGCGGTGACGCCGAACGGCCGGGCGGCCTTCTGCGGCGTCACGCCGACCACTGCGGGCAGCCCGGCGAGCACGCCGGGCGGGCAGACCAGCAGCGCCCCGGTCGCGAGCACGCCGGTCCGGTCGCCGATGGCGGCGGCGAGCGCCGCGAGGTCGACCGGCGGGCCGAACAGCGCGCAGGCCTCGGTGAACGAGGCGGGTGCGGTCGTCGTCACCGTCTCGTCCTCGACCGTGATGGTGACGCCGGACGCGATGGTGCCCGGCATCCCGGCGTTGACCCCGACCAGGTCGGCCCCGGGGAAGTGGGCGGCGATGCCGTGGAGCGAGTCACCCTCGCGGACGGTGTACGGCACCCGCAGGGCGTCCGGGTCGGCGGGCCACGCCCACATCCCGGGCACGGCCGGCGGCGACGCGGCCAGGACCTCGACCGCACCGTTGTGCCGCAGCAGCGCTCCGGGTGTGGTGCCGTTGACGGCGGCGAAGTGCCCGAGCGTGTCGCCCGCCGGCACGGGCGTCGGCGTCGTGGTGAGGAACACCGGGGTGCCCGGGGTGAAGAGGTCGGCTGTCATGGTGTTCAGCGGCGCGAGTTGTTCGGGTGTCAGGCCCGCCCGGTTGTCGCGCAGGGTGTCGCCGCTCTCGACCAGGCAGCCGGCGACCGCGAGCGACGCGCCCGCGCGGAACATGCCCGGCTCGTCCGCGTTGAGCGACACCACCTGCGTCGCGTCGAACGGGACACCGAGCCCCTGGAACGCCGACGCGACGCCCGCCAGCGTCGCTTCACTGGCCGGCCCGTCGGGCGCGACCTGCACCGTGACCCCGTTGCAGTCGAAGACGAACCCCGGGGTGAGCAGCCCCGACCGGTCCTGATTGGCCGTCACGAGCACCCTGAGGGAGCAGCGCAGCGCCGCCGCGAGCTCCTCGGCCGGCGGCGAGTCGGGCGGCACGAGCGCGTCGCGCGGCGGGGTGACGAGCTCGACGGCCGGGTTCAGCGGCAGGACGGTGTTGTCCTCGTCGAGCAGCACCCGCTCGGGGTCGAGTGAGGGGTCGACGGCGTGGCAGAGCCCGGCGACCGTGTCGCCGTTACGGAACGCGGCGCCCACCGGAACGGCGAGTTCGTCGGCGTCCAGCATGCCGCTGACGGCCGTGTCCGCGTTCGCGCCGCCCAGCTCGTCGTAGCCGACCCCGTACGTGGTGCAGACGGCGTCGAGGGTCGCGGCCTCCGTGGCCGGTGCGGAGCCGATCGCCGCGAGCGAGCCGAGCAGCGCGTGCGCGCCGAGCACGTACCGGCGCAGCGCGTCCACGTCGACGGCGAGCGGGGTCGGGTCCGAGCCGGACGGTTGCTGGAGCGAGGTGAGCAGCGCGGCCCCGACGTCGGGTCGGCCGAGCTGGTAGTGAACCGGCACCAGGCGGTTCCGGTCGCGCTCCGCCGCGGCGGCGGCCGACCCGCCGGCCTCGGCCGCGCCCGGCTGGTAGGCGACGGTCTGGAAGTCGACGGCGACGGTCAGGTCCGCCAGGCCGCCGGCCGGCTCGACGCCGTACCGCAGGGTGGTCGACGGCCACCCGCCGACGCCGATGACCGGGTCGGTGTAGCGGACGGGCACGGCGGTCTGCTCCGGGGTGCCCGACCGGTTGCCGAACACGTCCTGGAACCAGACCGACACCTGGGTCCGGGCGCCTTCGGCGATGCCGGCGTAAGGGTCGGCGTCGGGGGGTGGGGCGGTGGGGACGGCCTCGGCGTGCTGCGGGGCGAACCGGTTGATGTCGATGGTCCGGGTAGGGTCCCAGACCTCCTCGGCGGCCTCGCTCGGCACCAGGAGCCCGAGTTCGTCCGTGCCGTCCGCCGGCTTCGGTGACACCGCCCGGCCCTCGACGCTGCCGCGGAACCATTGCGTCCGGTCGAGCTGGAAGCCGAGCAGCCCGTACAGGCGGCGCAGCCGGCCCTGCGGCGTGTCGTCGGCCAGCGGGTTGGCGAACCGCGCGGTGAAGCCGACCTGGCCGGGGTCGACCGAGGCGACCGGCCGTAGCTCGGGCGGGTCCACCGCGCGGGCGGCGAGCGCGACCGAGGCCGGGTCCACGCCGTCGCCGACCACGGCGAGGTTGGTGAACGCGTACAGGTGCCGGTCCGGGGCCTCGCCACACTGCGACGAGAGCTGGGCCAGCAGCGACAGCCGGGCGAGCCCGTCCTGGTCGAAGATCGAGTCGGGCACCTCGCCGCGGTACTGCATCCAGTAGCCGCCACCGCCCACGACGCTGCACTCCCACAGCAGCGTGAGGAACCGCTCGCAGTCGGCGATCGCCGCGAAGTGCCGCACCGCTGTGGCGTCCTGGGCCGCCGGGCCGCTGCGCGTCTCGGTGGACAGGTTGGTCTGGACGATGAAGGTCCGGTCGGCGTCGAGCGGTGTCGAGGTCAGGCCCGGGGTGAGGCCGGGGGACGGCGGCAGCTGCCAGAGCAGGGTGAGCAGGAGGCTCTCGCCGGGCGGCGCCGGTGGGAAGGCGCCGGTCGCCGGCTTCCCGGAGATGCTCCTCAGGTACTCCAGGATCTGTGCGATCCGCTGCCGGTCGGCGGTGTCCGCGCCGACTACCTCGACCGTCCCCGCGAGGCCCGGGATGCGGCGGACGTCGAAGGAGACCAGCGTCGCCCACGCGTAGGAGCCGAGCTCCGTGTAGCGGGCGTCCGCGCCGGTCTGCGGCGTCGTCTGCTCCAGCAGGAACTCCGAGCTGCTGCGGTCGGTGCCTGCGCGCGCCATCAGGTCGCGCGGCAGCGGCCAGAGCGAGGGCGGGCCCGTGGGGGCGGCGGGCAGCCGGACGGTCGTGGTCGTCCGCCACGGGATCACCTGCGTGACCGCGTGGCGCGTGCCGGTCCCGTGCGACAGCGGCAGGGCCGCGAGCGGGCTCTCGACGACCGGCGCCAGCCCGGTCGCGGGGTAGTTGTCCCGCAGGTCGGCGGCGGTGATCGAGATGACCGCGTTGCCGTCCTCGGCGGCACCGAGCCGGATCACGCCGTCGTGGACGACCGGCTCGGCGAAGGTCAGCCAGTCGGCGGGCACGGCCTTGTCGACGGTGATGGTCACGACCGGGTCCTCGGACCCGGCCGTCGGCGGCGGTCCGGTGACCTGCTGGCCGATCAGTTCGTAGCCGCCGGTCATCGGGCCGGTGGCGTGGTACACGCCCTCGACCGGGACCGGCGCGGGCAGGCGCAGTCCGCCCAGCATGAACCGCGCGACCTGGCCGCTCACGGTCGCCATCGCCGGGCCCGCGTGCAGCGCGGCGACGAGCTCGTCCAGCCCCATCGCGGGCACGTCGGGCACGGTGAGCCCTGGTCCGGTGGCCAGCACGCCCGCGTCGAAGGCCATCCGCCCGGCGAGGTCCTCGATCCCGAGCCCGTACTTCTGGGCCAGCGTCAGCAGGGTGAGGCCGTCGGTCGTCGTGCCGACCGCGCCCGGCACCTCGACGGTCACCAGCGGGACGAGTGCGTCCGCCGCGGCGGCGTAGGTGTCGAACCGCGCCTCGGGGAGCAGCAGCCGGTCCTGGAGCGAGCGGAGCGTGTCGTTCGGCAGGATCACGGCCGCGGCGTCGGCCGGCAGGTGAACGCCGTCCGGGTCCACCGGCTCGTTCGCCGCGCGGACCGCGTCGAGCCAGTCGGCGAACGGCGTGCCGGGCACGACGTTCTGGATCAGCGCGACGTACGCGGCGACGTCGAGGACGGTGTCGCCCGGCAGGGTGGTCCAGGTGAGGGTCTCGGCGCTCTGGTAGCCGTCGGGCACCTTGAGGGTCGGGGGCAGCGGCTGCCCCGGGTTGTCGTTGAGCCGGTCGATCGCCTGCTGGTACCAGTCGGCGAGCGGCACCTCGGTCGGCAGCGTCAGCCCGAGCCGCACGTGGAACGCCGCCGCGGTGTCGTCGACGGACAGCCCGGCGTGCACGAAGCCGGGCAGCGGCACGGTCGCGCCGGCGCGCAGCAGCGGGGTGGTGTCGCGCAGGTGGTTCAGCAGCGCGGTCGGGTCGGCCTGGTAGGCGTCGGCCAGCCGGCCGAGCGACTGGCCCGAGCCGAGCTGCACCGGCAGCGTCCCCAGGGTGACCGGGGCGTCCGCGACGACGGGCCAGTCGGGGTTCGCGACGGCGATCGACTGCGGCGTGACGCCGAGCGTGACCGTGAGCGTGTCGCCGGCCCGCGCGGCGCTCAGCCGGTCCGGCAGGCCGGGGTTCAGCGCCGGCAGCTCGGCCGCCGAGACGCCGAGGGACGCGGCGAGGTGGTCCACGCTGTCCCGGGGGGCGACCTCGTACGGCGTGGTGGCCGTCCCGAAGCCCGCCGCGATGGAGTGCAGCGAGTCCGTCTCCGTCACCTCGTGGGGGAACGCGGTCAGCAGGCTCACGGCGGCCTGCGCGGTGGCGCGGGCGACCATGCGCAGGTAGTCGCGCAGCACGAACGTCGCCATGGACTCGCTGGGCTCGGCCGCCACGGCGAGGGAGGAGGGGCGCTCGCCCGGCGGGGCCGGGTCCAGCTCGGCGAAGTACGCGATCGCCTCGGCCTCGTAGGTGGCGTCGATCTGCCGGTAGGTCGCGAAGTCGCGGTCCTCGTCCGCCGGGTCCGGCAGACCGGTCGAGGTCCACTTCAGCACCGGGATCATCGGGAAGGGGGTTCCCGAGACGTCCTCCGGTGTGTCGTCTGCCGTGGTGCCGCTGATCACGAGGTGGAGGTTGGCGGCCAGGAACCCCTGGATGTTGGCCCAGGTGAAGCCCGCATTCTCGGCCTCGGCCAGAGCCAACTGTTCGACCAGCTCTAGCAGTTCGTCGAGCGTGACGGTCGACGAGGTGACGCCGAGCGCGTCCACCGACCAGCGCAGCAGGCCGTCGGCGAGGCGGTTGAACGACGTGTCGGCGGGGGTGTCCGCGCGCGGGTTACGCGACACGTCGGGCCGCTCGCTCTCGGCGATGGTGACCGCGTCCACCGGGACGGCGTTGTCGGCGATCAGCATGACGACGAGGCGGTAGTCGGGCTCGTCGTTCGGCGGCGCCGCCCGGCCGGTCCAGTCGACCGGGACGTTCGCGATGGCGTAGGCGGGGACGAGCGCGAGGTGCGCGGTCTTCGGCCGGCCGTCGGGGAAGACGTGCGCGTCCGGGTCGAAGTGCAGCCGGTACGACGGCTGTTCGGCCTCCGCGACCGCCGCGCGCGCCCTCGGGGCCGTGACGCCGCGGCGGGCGACGCCGGGGGCGATCCGCCACGGCGGCGTACTGTCGGAGCCGATCGTGAACGAGGTCTCCAGCGTCAGCGAGAACGAGAACGAGACCTTGACGAACAGGATCTTCACGCTGGCGCTGGCCCGCACCGAGAGGTTCAGCGCCACGACGGTCGCCCGGTGCGCGGCCAGCTCGACGGTCGCCATCGCGGAGATCTGCAGGTTGACGTCGACCCGGACGACCTTGAAGTCGACCGTTGCGTTCAGCCGGCCGACGATACCGACCGTGCCCCGGCACGCGTAGTAGAGCTCGGTGCTCCTGCCGCCCTCGTCCGGGTGGAACCAGGCCAGCACGCCCTCGAAGACCACCACGAGATTGACGGACATCTCGGCCTTGAGCGGGCCGCGTTGGAAGGTCCGTCCGACGCCGATGGACAGGCCGACACCGAGTTCGAGGACGGGGCTGAACGTCCCGTCGGTGAGGCGCGGAACGCGGCTGGAGGTGGCGCCGTTCAGCACGCCGAAGTAGATCCCGCCCCGGCCGTTGAAGATGCCGGCCTCGATCGCGAACGAGTCGGTGAAGTCGCGGCCTGCCGGGAACCCGAGGTCGATCCGGAAGTTGCCGTTGGTGTAGATGTCGACGGTGATCACGCCGAGCGTCACGGACACCGCGCCGAAGTCCAACTTCCGGTAGGCGTCGGGGATCTGCAGCCGTGCGTGGAAGACACCGATGTCGTCAGTGACCTTCTTGTACAGCAGCTCGACGTTCAGCCCGGCGAGCGAGCCCGCCTGCGACCCGCCCAGCGCCAGCAGGAGGCCGTAGAGGTCCGGGTCGTGCATCACCAGCTTGACCGCGACCGTGCCCATGAACGTCGCGTCGATCCCGAACAGCCACTGGCTGGACGCGTCGAACACCATCGTCGCCGGGTCGAGCGGTGGCTTGCCGGCGGCAGGATCGACCGGGCGCATCGACGCGACCATCGCGTCGACGACCTCGGCGATGCCGGTGTACCCGGTGATCCTCCTCGGCGAGACGTGCTGGCCGAGTCCCAGGTACCGCAGCGAGAACAACTTCTCGCCCAGGCCCGCCGGTTGGGGAGGCGCTTGGGTGACCGGATCCCACGTCAGCGGCTTGGCCGCGGTGTCCCCGAGCAGCTGGGCGTCGAGCACGATGTTCACCGCCGGGCTTCCGGTCGAACGGTCGTAACTCAGGCCGACGGAGCGAATCTTGACGAACCCGAGGTCCAGTTTCAGGTCGTGCTTGACGGCGACCGTCTGCTTGGTCGGGTCGACGGACAGCTCCAGGCCGGTGAGGTCGATGCTGTCGAGGAACGACCAGGGCGGGTCGAGCCGGAACGTCGCGTTCGGGTTCACCAGCGAGACGAGGTCGGTGATCAGCTCGCCGAGCATGCCGGTGAGACGGACGGTGAGGATCTGGTGCCGGTCGGTCCCCTCGCCGGTCCAGGACGTCGCCGCGCTCAGGGAGACGCCCCGGTAGGCGATGGTGAAGGTGTAGTCCTTGCCCGCGTCGGTGACCGACACCGAGGCGGTGACCTCGAACTTGTTGATCGCGAAGGTCCCGGACAGGCTGCCGGTGGTCACCGTGAGCGCGTCCGCCTGCGCGGTGTCGCGCAGCGCGTTCGCGAGGTGCTCGTCGGCGGGCGCGGTGCGCAGGCGCCGCTCGATGGCGGCGGTCAGGAGCAGCCGGAGCTCCATGCCGATCAGCGTCTGGGGGACCGTCACCTGCAGCGCGCCGGAGGCGGAGTACGGGTTGCCGTCCGCGGTGCTGAACCGGGCGCTGAGGCCGGCGAGTTCGATGGCGAGCCCGTTCACCCAGTCCGGCGGTTCCTGGCCCATCAGGCCGTAGACGAGGCGCGGCAAGTCGACGGCGCCGCTCATGATCGCGCCGAACTCCCATCCGCCGGTGCCCGGGTACTGCGCCTGCGCGAGCAGCTCGATCGGGGCGGAGTCCGGGACGGCGATCTCGCCCTTTCCGATCAGCAGACCGGAGACGCGGCTCTGCGACACCTGCACCTGAAGCTGCAGCCCGGTCAGTGCGAGGGTGACCAGCCCGGCCCGGATGGGCCAGTCGCCGCTCACGGTCAGGCCGGCCGCGAACTCCTTCTGCAGGAGCGAGGCGTCGATGGTCAGCGACTCGCAGGTCAGGTCGGCGCCGATGGACGGGCCGTCGCCGCCGAAGAACGCCCGGAACGCCTCGGAGATCGGCAGGGCGAACGGCGCCTCGGCGAAGGCCGAGAACCCGAGGTCGGGCAGTGACAGCCGGACCGTCACGACGATGTCCTCGACGCCGGTGCGCGGCAGCAGCCCGCGCTCCACCCGTTCGGTGAACGGTGCCTGCGAACCGAGCGAGGCACCGGTCTTCTGGCCGAATCGCATGGTCCCGAAGACCACGCCGGTGGTGAGCGTCCGGCCGTCCGAGCCGAACCCGAACGTCCAACTGGTGCCGACCTGATCAAGGGTCAGGTAGGGCACGGGAGGATCCCAGGGCTCGTTCGAGACGATTCCGACCTGGGCGTACGACAGACCGGGTCCACCGAGGCCGACCGGCACGATGCCGAATCCGACGTCCTGGAGGTGGAACCGGTCGATCGCCGCGATCCCACGTGGCAGCGTGAAGCTGTTCTCCGTGCCGCCGGTCATCGCGATCAGCGCCTGGATCCCGTGGGCGAGCCCGAGCGGGGGATCCAGCGCGACGACCAGCGGCCAGACGTTGTCGCCGATCAGCAGAGGCCCGCTGACGGTGGCCCTCTCCCCCGGGTCGGTCGGTAGCGTCGCCTCGGCGAACAGCAGGACGGCCGAGCGGCGTGCGCCCGCTTCGGGCAGCGGATACGGGTCGGGGTAGTCGGTGGTCAGCATCAGGCCGACCGCCGAGACCTCCAGCTCGGAGATCTCCAGCCGCACACCCGGCGCGATGGCGCGGAGCTCGATGACCGGCGGCGCGCCGGCCGGGAACGCGACGGGCCCCTCGGCGTAGAGACGGTCTCCGAGGAAGTCCGCGTACGTGGCGAGGATGTCGCTGCCGGACACCTTGGGGCTGCCGAGCAGCAGCAGCGTGCCGGACAGCCGCGGCCGTGAGTCGGCCGGCGCGTTGGTGGCCGTGACGGCGGGCTGGTCGAGGATGAGCGGGCCGATGACACTGGGCCCGAGGACGAGCCCGCCGTCCGGGCGCCGGCTGTCCGGCAGCGTGCCGAACGCGGTCCGGAACGTCCACGGCTCGGCCGGCGCCGTGCCACCGAGCTCCAGCGCCAGGGCCGCCCGGTCGGTGCCGGCCTGGGGCGTGCCGGTGAGCCGTATCGTCCAAGGGGTGTTGAGGTAGGTCGTGGTGGCGGTGAGCAGTGCGCTCTGCGGTCCTAGGGCCGCGGTGCCGTCGCGGACCTCAAGGCTGCTGACGCCGAGCGAGTCCAGCAGGTCGGCGAGCCCGGGTGGCAGCGCGTCACGCGTGAGGATGCGCTTCGCCACGGCGGCCTGGAACGCGCGATGGATCTCTTCGACTGACACGGGGGCCTCCTACGGCTCGGGGGCCTGGACGACGGCCTCGTCCACCCCGTGCGTCCCGAACGTCCCGCGGGGGGTGACCGCCGCCGCCTCCTCGGTCGGATCCGGGCGCAGCTTGAACCTGTACTCGACATTGCCGTAGTCGTCCGGTTGTCCGAGCGCCTGAACGGTGCTTCGGATCCCGTCTGCCGTCGTCTTGGTCACCCATCCGGAAGGATCGTTCTGACTGCCACCCAGCTCGGTCAGGACGTAGCACACGTAGGTGTGCGGAGTGACCTTCTGCAGGTTGTCGCCGGCGAACAGCTCGATGACCTGCGCAGTCGGATGGCGGCGTGAGTTCAACGGACCGGCGCTCACCCCGATGTTCCGCGGGTTCATGGCTTTTGCGAACCAGGTGATGAGCTCCCAGCCGGGCTCGTCCGTCGCGAGCGGGCTCCACAGGTGATTCCTCACCGCGGTGTCGAGCTCGTCGCCCTGCGGAAGCACGAGTGCGAAGACCGGCGACAGGAGATTCTTCAGGTCATTGATCCCTTTGACCTCGCCGATGATCTCGTACGTCAGTTCACCCGGCAGTACGACGGAGAACCTCTTGTTGTCCACGACCAGTACGGTCGACTCCAGGGTTGATGCCAGGATCATGAAGTAGGTGCCATTGTGCTCGGTGATCCATGTGGGCCGGCCCGACGTGCCGTGGGTGTAGCTGTTCAGCTTGTTGGCGGAGAATCCGAGGTTCTCCCGCTTGAACTTGAGACGCGTGAGGAATTTCCGGACGGAATCCGGGGTGGAACTCCTGGCCCCGGCGACGAAGGCGTACAACCCTCCCGCGCCGATCTCCTCCAGGCGACCGCCGAGGTCGCCGAGCAGGCTGGTGTGGGACTCGGCCAGGCTCGTGAGGACGACGAGGTTGAGGAGCTTGCCGCGCCTGGCGCCGACCTTGCGCGTGATGTAGTCCAGCGCCCCTTGCGCGTGGCCGCGGTCACCCCCGCAGTTGACCAGCCCGAGGAAGTCGGCCTCCTCCTTCTCGACCCCGTCGTTGTAGATCTCGACCAGCGTGGTCATGCCCTGGCCGCACCAGAGCAGCTTCACCACCGTCAGCGGGTTCTGGCTCTCCAGCGGCGACTCCTCCATGGTCACACCCGCCCGCCGGATCGCAGCGCCGCCCGCACCGGCGGTGGCGGCGGGCGCTTCGGGTCGGCGGCCGACGCGTACGCGAGGTACCAGCCGACCTTCGACGCGCCGCCCTGGTCGGGGTTGCCGAAGAGAGTCACGTCGTTGTGCCCGGGCGGGAACGTCAGGCCGAGCAGCCGCAGCGCGAAGTCGCGCAACCGGAGCGTGTACGTCCGCAGTTGGTCCTCCTGCTGGTCGACGAGGAACTCGACCGACCGGAAGCCCACGGTCACCACGCCCTGCAGTGGCAGGTTGGCCCCGAGCAGTCCCTTCGCGCCGGGCAGCCGCACGCCCAGGTAGATCCCCGGACCGGTGTCGCCCGCGCCCGGGCTCCACGCGACCAGCACCTGGAGGGCCAGCGCCTTGCTCCCGGCGAGCGCGCCGAGCGAGCCGAGGTCGACGGTGTAGTCCAGCCCGTACCAGGGCCGGGCGAGTGCCGACTGGTCGAGCGGCGCGGTGACCGAGACGTAGCCCATGTCGTCGGGCGTCTGCGGCGGTGGCGGCGTACCCGTGGCGAGCTCCGGATCGGGCGTGGCGACGAGCCCGTTCAGCCGGATCGGGAAGCGGGCGACCAGCGACTCGGCGCGCGGTCTGCTGTTCGCCGCGTCGAACGACAGGTTGCCGTCCTTCAGCGTGAACCGGGTCGTCCCGGCCGGATCGCCGAGGTCGAACGACATGGCGATCGCCAGGCCGCCGAAGCGGAGGTAGCCGTCCTCCCCGGCCGCGTCCGCGCCCCAGCAGAACGGGTCGAACCTCTCCGGCTCGTGGAACCTCAGGTTGCCCGCCAGTCGGAAGACGGCGTCGACGGTCACCCTGCCGGACGCCGGGTCCGCCGCCTTCGCCGTGACGAGCTGGGCCGACAGCAACTCGACGCTCCGGAGCACCGGGCCGTCCAGCCGAAAGGTGTTCTGCTCGGCCGTCGAGAACACGTACGTGTCGTGCGTCGTGCCGTCGGGAAGCCGTTGGCGCTGGAGCGCGCCGTCGAGGATGATGTTGTTCCCGTGGGTGGTCGGCATCAACTGCGTGGCGGAGCCGAACAGGCGGTTGACGAGCAGCTCGACCCTGCTGGTGAACGTCGTGACGGCGGAGTTGCGCACGCCGACCGTCAACTCCAGGACACGGAAGGCGAAGTGGATGTTCTCGCTGAAGTACTGGTCCTCGGGGTTCCGGTAGTCGATCAGCCCGAACATCGCCGAGCGTTCGAAGACCAACTGCCCGTCCGTGAGCCGGAACGGCGTGAGCGACAGCCCGAAGTGGTGCGCGGCGAACCCCGCCGGGTCGATCCCGGCCGCCAGCACCTGGAGCTCGTCCGGGAGTTGATCGAGCGGGACATCCGCCGAAAGGGCGAGCACCCCGGTCCAGTCCGGGTCCTGGACGACCTGGAGGAACGACGCGTAGGGCGACCCGGACGGCGCGTTGCACGCCGCGTCGATGACGGCGCGGATCGCCGCCTGGGCGTCGGCCGGCCGGCCGGTGCGGGAGGCGGCGGAGGGCCACGCCCAGGTCGACACGTCCTCCACCAGGTCGACGATCCTGCGGCCCAGGGCGAACTTGACGATGAGGTAGGTCGACTCGCGCCAGCTGTCCGGGGAGAGCCGGAACGGCCACCCGCCGGCCACCGGGGTGAGCAGGCCGCCGTACCGGAGGAAGACCCGCTGCTCCGCCTCGGTGATCCCGGCAGCTGCGTCGACCAGCGCGGCGACGAACGCGGTTCGGGTGTCGTACACGGTGTCGTGCATCGCCTCGCGCACCGCGTCGAGGACGCCCTCCGGCACGCCGCCGTGCTCCACGGGGATGGTGGCGATGACGTCGAGCGTCGCCGTGGAGAGCTCGTACGCGACCGAGCCGAAGCGGTTGAACTCCTCGGGGTCGCCGAGGACGAGGAAGAGGTTGTTGGTCTGCATGGCCTGCCGGAACGGCCCGGTGACCGTGGTGAACCGCAGGTCGGGCTTGGCCGCCGCGCCGCCGTCGTGGCCGATGCCGAGCCAGCTCCAGGTGAGGTCGGACGCCAGCCCGACGGCCAGCCCCTGCGGCGTCACAGCCACGGTCGGCTCGGCGTCCGCCGCCGGCTCGCCGCCCTCGCCGGGCAGCAGCACCGCGCGGCGGGTCGGTGCGACGGCCAGCTGCTCGACCGATACCGCGTCGGGGACGGCGTCCTCGGCGAGCCCGTGGAACGGCGCCATCGGGAAGGGGGTCCCGGTCGCGGTCGCCGCCGGGACCTCCCGGAAGTCCAGCAGGTCGACGCCGCCGGCCGCTGCCGAGGAGCCGGCCGTGTACAGCGGCGCGTCCTCCGGCTGGCTGTAGTACGTGACGGCGGCGGCGCCTACGGCCGGCTCGACCGACACCCAGGACGTCGTCCCGTGCGACGTGAGCGAGTCGGCGCCGGCCCGGTGCGGGCCGAGCGGCGCGTAGGCCGGCTGCCCGGGCAGGAACACCAGCGTGCAGCCCCCGGCGGGCAGGCCGAGGTACTCCAGACCGGACATGCCGCAGATGACCCGAGCCCCCGAAGTCGCGACCTCGACGGCGAACGGCCCGTCCGGGACGAGGTAGTAGCCGGCGTTCGCCTTCTCGTCGGAGAGGTACGGTGCGACGCCGAACACCAGCCGGGCCGGGCTCGCCGTGCTCACTCCGGCGGCGAGCGGACGCAGGTCGACACCATGGCCGAGCACCGTGGCGTACCCGGACGGCAGGGCCGGTGGATCGCCCTCGCCCGTCGTGCACGCGAAGAAGCCCAGCGAGGTGCGCTCACCGTCCAGCGGCCGCAGCGGATCGATCTGCGCGTGGAACTCCAGTCCGGTGTCCTCCGGTTGGCGCACGGCGGCGAACCGGACGGTCTTGACGACACCCGCTTCCCTGGGCGTGAAGAAGCGCAGCCCGGCGCCGAGCCCGGCGAACGCGTCCCCGCCGCCGGCCGGCGCGTCCACGACGAACCGCAGCGCACCGGTGTGTCCCGCCTCCATGCACAGCAGCGTGGTCGTACGCCGCGCGGGGAACCGGGCGGCCGGCGAGTACAGCGTGGCGGCGGACCAGTCGGCCCCGTCGGCGACGGCGAAGCCCCAGCCCGCCTCCGTCTCCGCCGGATCGATCACGCCGCCTTCGGCCAACGTGACCTGGTAGTCGGCCAGTTGGAAGGTCGCCCCGTCCGACACCCAGGCCCCGGACCGGCCCGTACTGCCGGTCAGCGCGGTCGTCGCCCACGTGGTCGGCGGTGCCGCCGGGTCGGCGACCCAGAGGAAGCGCGGCGGCCCCTGAGGCGCGTAGTAGCCGAGCCACGTCCGCAGCGCCGTCAGGAACCCCGTCGGGTCCGCGGCCGGCGCGCCGACGAAGACGTACGCACCACGGCCGTCCTCCCATGTCCGGGTCAGCGTCGGCCGGTTGCCGAGCGCTCCCGGGTCGGAGGCGAGGAACGCCGCCACGCGGTCCGTCGGATCCGCCCAGTAGAGCGCTGTGTCTCCGGCGCGGGTGAACGTGGGCTCCGTCATCAGCCGAGGCCCGTTGCGAGAGCGAGGCGGTCACCGTGCAGGAGCGGCAACCCGAGCGCGGCCGGGTCACGCGGCTCCCAACCCGGGACGACCGGCCAGTCCCCGGCCGGCCCGTCGGCGAGCGCCGCCGTCGTACGGGGCCGGTGCATCGTCACACCGCTCAGCGGCACGGGGACGGCCGACGGCCGACGGCCCTGGCTCGCGAGCACGTTGCCGAGCGTCGTCCCCAGCGGCACCAGCCGGGGTGCGCCGTTCACACTGATCCGCACCATCGCGCGGACCACCGCGCGACCGCGCAGGTAGGCCGCGGCGACGCCACCGCCGGGCGGGTCCTGCCGACGGACGTTCTCGGTGGCCGCGTCCAGCGCACCGGGCGTCGCGGCAGCCAGCAGGACGGCGTTCTGCTGGGGCCACAGCGACCCCGGCGTGGTCGTCGGCAGCAGCGTCCTCGGGTAGACCAGGCGCGCGTACGGCAGCCGTAGCGCCTTCGCGAACAGGTCGAACACTCCTCCGCTGCCGTACAGTTGGCCTTTCTCGGGACTGGACGGGTTCGGCACGTCGACGCCGTTGCGCCGCGTGAGCTCGGCGAGGAACGCGTCCAGGCTGTTGGTCCAGGTGCCCGAGTTGTCGTAGGACGCCACCTCGTAGTCGGCGACGCCGGTCGTGACGAACCCGGACAGCGAGTCGCCCTGGGCACCCCCCGCGATCTGGTAGCCCTCGTACTCGACGCGCATCACGATGCCGGGGCGCAGGTCGAAGTAGCCGCGGTCGAAGCGCAGCCCGTAGGCGAAGTACAGCGTTTCGTCGAACGTCTGGGGCATCGACCGCGACACCGCCTCGGTGAGCACCCCGACCCCGTACGGGGTGATGCCGAGCGGCTGCAGCCGGGCGAGCAGCTCGGCCCACCGCGCGAACACGTCGGGGCGGTCGGTGAAGCTCCACACCGGGCTGGTCGCCGGGATCAGCAACGTGTACGCGTACGGCCCGGAGTCCGCCGGCGTCAGGACGAAGCCGAGCGGCAGCTCGACGGCGTCGGGCTGCCCGGTCACGAACAGCTCCGGCAGTCCGAGGGTGATGTCGGTCGCCGTCAGCACCGGGCCCAGCTGCGGCGCGACGTACGAACGGCCGACGAACAGCGCCTCGGTGAACACCGGGACGGGCTCCGACGGTGCCCCGACCGCCGGACCGGCGAGCCCCTGGACGACGACCGTGGTGGCGGTGGACTCGATCTCCACCGGCCAGCTGCCGGAGGTCGCCGTGGTGTCACCGAGCTCGGTGACGGTCCCGTCGACGACCGTGCCGACCCGGTACCCGTCGACCAGCGGCGAGGGCAGCGCGTCCCAGGACACGCGCAGGTCGGCGCCGTCGTAGGCCACGGTGACGCCGGTCGGTGCGACGGTGAGCAGCGCGGCGGCGTTGCCGGGCGGGCCGACGGCGATGCCGGCCAGTCCCCGCAGGGCGATCACGGCGGTGTTGGGGATGCCGTCCGGAAGGGTCAGGACGATCGGATCGTCGGTGGCCGGCTCGACGCCGAGCTCGACCTCGGTGCCGTCCCAGCGCACCACGGGCTGCACGCCGGTCAGCGACGGCGACTCCGGTGGCGTCCACGTGAGGGCCACCGTCCGGTCGGTGCCGACGGCCACGCCGGTGAGCCGTGGACCGGCCGTGACCAGGTCGAGGGAGGTCACCGGTCCCCTCGCCACGCCGGCGACCTGGGCGACCGTGGCCAGGTCGGAGGTGAGCGGCAGGTCGGCGGTCTGCCCCCGCACCAGGAGCGCGGTGTCGCCGACGGCGGCGCGGAACGTCCCGTCCGGCGGCCCCCACCAGGCAAGGGCGACCCGGCCGCCGTCGGCGCGGGCGAGGGTGAGCTCGGCCGGCTCGGTGGGCACCGGGACCGGCACGGACCACGGCCCGGTCGCCACGCCGTCGACCCCGCGCACGGCGACGGCGACGACGTCGGCGTCGTCCGGCACGGCGAACACGGCGATGCCGTCCGAGCCCACCTGCCGAGGCGTGCCCGGGAGCCCGTCGGCGTACAGCACCGCCTCGATCGGCACCCCTTCGGGCAGCTCGCCGGCCATCGCGGCCACGACGACGTCCTCGTCGCAGACCACCGACGCGACCATCGGCGTGGCCGGCACGACCGGGGCCGTCACCGCCGGGCCGGCCGCACGCCCGACCCGCCCGCGGACCGACACCGCGTACGCCGCGCCGCACGGCAGCGGCTGCGGGACGGCGATCGACAGCGTCGGCGCGGGCCTGACGGTCTCCCGGCGGACCGGCACCTCGTCACGGAACAGGACGGCGTCGTACGCGGTGGGCGCGAAGTCCGGCGGCTCCACGTCGATCGAGACCGTCGCGCCGTCCGACGTCACGCTCGTGACGCCCGGCGGCGTGAGCCGGATCCGCACCGGTGCCGACGGCGGCCCCGAGCCGGCCTTGTCGACGGCCTGGACGACGACGCGGTACGCGCCCTGGTCGGCGATGCCGGGCTCCAGCTCGGTCGTCGTCGCGGGCGCGTGGACCTCGGCAGCCGGAAAGAACACGCCGTCGTCGTTCAGCACGCTGATCCAGTAGGCGTCCGCGGAGGGAACGGCGGTCCAGGCCACCGAGAGCAGATCGGCGTCGAACTCGACGGCGAGCAGCTCGGGCCGCCCGGTCGGCACCGCGAAGCCGGGCCCGTTCGGCCCGATGGACACCACGTGCTCGCCTGTTCGGACGCGGGCAAGCGTGGCCGCCACGGTCGAGCCCGCCGGCGGTGGCTGCTCCAGGACGAACGATCCGCCGGCGACCGGGGCTTCCAGCGGCGACGCGGTCCCGTTGACCACGAGCCGGACCAGGAAGTCGTCGGTGTCCGCGGCTTTCCAGGACAGCGTCAGGGCGCCGCTCACCGGGTCCGTCTCGGCCCGCTCGACCGTGCAGGTGTCGGTGACGATCGTGACTTCGGGAGAGAGCGTCGGCCCCGAAGCGAGGACGTACATCGCGATTCGGGCCCGGTAGACCTCGCCAGGCGCCGTGTAGAGCGGCAGTGAGGCATCGGTCGCCGCCCCGGCCCACGCCTCTGCGACCGTGCGGCCGTCGTTCGACACCTGCACCACGTACGTCACCCCGGCGTTCGGCTTCCCGGGCCCGCTCCAGGAGACGGCCAGAACACCGCTGTCGTATCGCAGCCACCCGATCACCGGGTCCAGTGCGCCGCTTGGTCCACCCATGAACCGCCTCCAGGTGCCGACGAGTGAGCCGACGCCGGCGCCACGTACCCGCCGGCGGTCGAGCGCGACCAGGAGTCCCGACCCGCAGAGCGCTCTCGTCGGCATCATTCGAGGTCCGGCCCGACGGCCGTTCTAGCAGCAAGACGCGCCGAACCATCTCGACGGCATGCCGTGCCCCGCAAATGGCCGTACAGTCCGCCCGACCGGAGCAGCGGCGAGAGCGAGGAGTGGCATCCGACAGCCCCTTGCTCTCGGACACACGGCAGACCTGGAACCCCCAGGTCTGCCGGGACTCTCCCGGCCCCCGGCGCCCACGCGCCCCACGCGCCTGGTCTACTTCGTCCGGGGCGGGAGGCGGAGGGTGAAGCGGGCGCCGCCGCTCGGGCTGGTGCCGACGTCGAGGGTGCCGCCGTGGGCTTGGGCGACCCAGGAGGCGATGGACAGCCCGAGGCCGGTGGAGCCGGAGCCGCTGTGGAAGCGCTGGAAGAGGGAGCCGGCCAGATCCGGGGGGATGCCGGGGCCGGCGTCGTCGATGGTCACCGTTCCGTCGGCGGCCACGGTGACGTCGACTTCTGCGGGCAGGCCCGGGGCATGGCCGTGGAGGAGCGCGTTGCCGAGCAGGTTGGCCACCGCCCGCCCGAGCAGGTCGGGATCGGCGACCACGACGACCGGTTCGGTGTGGACGGTCACGCGGTGCCCGCCGGTTTCGGTGTCGTCGGCGACCACCTCGACGAGCTGGTCCAGGCGTAGCGGCTGGCTGGCCAGGGTGCCGACACCGGCCATCAGCCGGGCCCGGGTGAGCAGGCCGTCGATCAGGTCGCCCATCCGGGACGCCAGGCGCACGGTCCGTTCGAGCGCGGCGGTGCGGTGCTCGTCGTCGCGCAACGCGGTCTCCGCGAGGCCGCGTAGCGACGCGGTGGGTGTGCGCAGGTCGTGGGCCGCGTCGGCGAGGAACTCCTCCTGTTGCTGCAGCGCCGTCAGCGCCGGCCGGATCGCCCGCCCGGAGAGCAGGTGCCCGGCCACGGCGGACAGGGCGACCAGAACCGCGCAGCCGGCCACCAGGAGCAGCACCAGCTTGCGGTGCGCAGCCCGGTCATCGGTGGTGTCGTCGGCTGCGACCACTGCGCCGGCCGTCGACTGGCCATCGGCTCCCGCGTACGGCTCGGCGAGTAGCCGGATCCGGTGGCCGTTGTCGCCGCGCGCGTCGGCCACGACGGCCGATCCCTCTCGCATTGCTTCCGCGGCCGCCGCTTCCAGGTCCTCGGGGCGGACCCGGACGCAAGGCTTGCGCGGGGTGTAGGCAACGGTGGGCTGGTCGGCCGTACCGGTCACCACGGTCACCGGCGGGCAGTCGGTCTCCATCCCGTCCTGCAGGTACTGCGCGTCGAACCGGCCGTCGTCGTCGAAGCTCAGGAGCAGGATCGCCTGGCTGGTCTGCAGGGTGAGCGCGTCGTCGAGCCGGTCGCTCCAGGATTTTTCGTCGGTCCGGATGGCGAACGCCGCCAGCCCGATCAGTCCGATCGCGCTGGTGAGAGCGAACAGTGCGGTGAGTCGCCAGCGCAGCCGCCGGATCCGGGCCGCGGCCGTCATCCTCGGCTGCTGTCGCCGGTGCCGGGCGGTGCCAACCGGTAGCCCACCCCGCGGACCGTGTGGATCAGCGGCGGGTCGCCGAGCTTGCGGCGCAGCTGGGAGACCAGCACCTCGACGACGTTGGAGTTCGGCTCGGTCATCTCGTCCCAGCACTTCTCGATCAGGTCGGCGCGGGGTACGGCCTGGTCCGCCCGGGCCGCGAGCAGCTCCAGTACGGCGAACTCCTTGCGGGTCAGCATCAGCAGCACGCCGTCCCGGTGCACCTGGCGGCGGGCAGTGTCGATCTCCAGGTCGGCGAACCGCTGCACCGGGGGCCGGACGGTGGCCGCCCGTCGGCACAGGCTGTGCACCCGGGCCGCCAGCTCGGGCACCGCGAACGGCTTGACCAGGTAGTCGTCGCCGCCGACGGCGAACCCCTCCACCCGGTCGGCGACCGTGTCCCGGGCGGTGAGGAACAGTACCGGGACGGTCCGCCCGGCACGGCGCAGCTCGCGCACGTACTCGACGGCATCCCCGGAGGGCAGCATCCGGTCGAACACCGCGCAGTCGTACTCGGTGACGAACAGCGCCTCGTCGGCGGCCGGCAGATCGGCCACCTCGTCGACGGCCAGCCCCTCGCTGCGCAGTGCCGCGGCCACGGCAAACCGCAGGTCATCGTCGTCTTCGGCCACCAGTACTCGCACGGCGGACAGGATAGCCCGACGTGTGGCCCGGGCCGCCTCATCAAATCCTCAGCTTCGCCCGGCAATCATCTGTGAGGTCACAGCGGAGCGAACCGGCAGGAGCCGAGCAGCGCGGCCGTTCGCCCGGGAGATACGTGGGCGGACCGGCACGCGGCGCCGTGAGACACCCCCCGGGCGCGATCCCCCACGCGCCCGGGGGACCGCCACCGGCCCGGCGGATGGGGCCCTCGGCCCAGCCGCCCCGGTCCGCCGAGGTGGTGCCGGTGCCGCTGACCATCGCGGACGCCGTGCGCAAAAACCCTGCCAAGCCACTCTGGAGCACTCCCATGAAGCACCCGACGAGCAAGCGTGCCGGCCTGATCCTGGCCCTGGCCGCACTCGGCGTGACAGCACTCGCCGGATGCATCCCGGCGTACGGGGACGAAGCTGCGGAGGGCGCCGACACGGCGCCGACCGATTCCGCCCAGCAGAGCGCTCTGCAGACCTTCTACCGGCAGAAGCCGACCTGGACCACGTGCGGCGAGCTGCAGTGCGCCACCTTGACCGTCCCGATGGACTACGCGCACCCGGAGACCGGCCAGACCTTCACCCTGCCGCTGGCCAAGGCCGCCACGGCGGACCCCGCCCATCGCATCGGCACCCTGGTCTTCAACCCCGGCGGACCGGGCGAATCCGGGGTCGAGCAGCTGAAGTCCGGCGGCCTCTCCTCCTTCAGCGAACGGGCGCGCGCCCGCTTCGACATCGTCAGCTTCGACCCGCGGGGCGTGGCCGGCAGCAAGCCGGCCATCGACTGCGGCTCCTCCGACTCCGCCGACCAGGACCAGCCCGAATCCGACGCCGCCTCGACGAGTGCGTATCCGAAGACCGCTGCCGAACGCAGCGCCGCGCTCGCGGACGCCGAGAAGCAGGTCGCCTCCTGCAAGGCCCGCAGCGGAGCCATCCTGCCGCACGTCGGGACACTGGACGCGGCCCGCGACATGGACGTGCTGCGCGCGGCCCTCGGCGACGAGAAGCTCAGCTACCTCGGCTGGTCCTACGGCACCTACCTCGGCACCGTGTACGGCGAACTGTTCCCGCACCGGGTCCGCGCGCTCGTCCTCGACGGCGCCGTCGACCCTTCACTCGACTGGTCCGAGGCCGCCCTCCAGCAGGGCAAAGCCTTCCGGAGGTCGGTGGACGACTACGCTCAGCAGTGCGCCACCGTGGTCCACGACGCCTGCCCTGCCACCACCCCGGACGGCATCCACAAGGTGATCACCGACCTGCACCGGCGGACGGCCAAGCACCCGCTGCGTATCAAGGGCACCACCGAGCGGCTCGACCAGAACATGCTGCTCACCGCCCTCACCAAGTCGATGTACTCACCCGAGTCCCAGTGGCAGGACCTGTCCGAGGCGCTGCGCGCCGCGCGGGGCGGCGACGGGACGAAACTCGCCGAGATCGCCGGCCCCGGCATATCCGGCCAGACCGACAGCACCGGCTCCGACCCGGGCAGCTCCGGTGAGCGGGCCCCCGACAACTCCGCCGTCGCCATCACCGCCGTCAACTGCCTCGACCAGCCGCACCCGCGGGAGCCGCAGCCCTACTGGGACCTGCTGGAGCGCGCCGACCAGGAGGCCGGGGCCTTCGGCACCTCCGCCGTGCTCGCCGAACTCACCTGCAAGGACTGGCCGGCCGGACAGCAGCAGCCGCACCGTGTGAACGCCGAGGGCCTGCCCCCGGTCCTTGTCGTCGGCACCACCGGCGACCCGGCCACGCCCTACCAGTGGTCGCAGGGCCTCGCGGCCCAACTGCCCGGCGGCATGCTGCTCACCTTCAAGGGGCCCGGCCACACCGCCTACGGCCGCAGCAATGCCTGCGTCACCAATGCCGTGGACGCCTACCTCATCGACCTGAAGCCGGTTCCGAACGGGACGACCTGCTGAACGGCCGGGACTCCCTCGCGCCGCCCCGCCCCCGCCCACAGCTCGCACCCTGGAGACCTTCCACATGCCCATCGACATGTCCCTGGACTCCTTGCCCGCGTCGCCCGCGTCAACGCTCTTCCAGCCGCTGCAGCCCGACGACCCGGGTGAGGTGGGCGGCTACCGGCTGCACGCCCGGCTCGGAGCGGGCGGCATGGGGCGGGTCTACCTGTCCTACACACCCGGCGGCCGGCCGGTGGCCCTCAAGACGGTCCGGCCGGAGTTCGCGCAGGACACGGAGTTCCGGTGGCGCTTCGCGCAGGAGGTCACCAACGCCCGGCGGATCCATGGGCTGTACACCGCCCAGGTGATCGACTCCGGCGCGGACGCCGACGTGCCCTGGCTGGCCACCGCGTACGTTCCGGGCCCGTCGCTGCACCAGGTGGTCCGGGAACACGGCGCGCTACCGGTGCGCACGGTCCTGCTGCTGATGGGCGGGATCGCGGAGGCACTGCAGGCGATCCACGGCGCCGCGGTGGTGCACCGGGACCTCAAGCCCGCCAACGTGCTGATCGCGGCCGACGGTCCGCGCGTGATCGACTTCGGTATCGCCCGCGCGGCCGACGCCGTCGCGCTGACCGGCACCGGCTTCCGGATCGGTTCGCCCGCCTTCATGGCGCCCGAGCAGGCCCTGGGCCGGCCGGCCACGCCCGCGACGGACGTCTTCGCGCTGGGCTCGCTGGCGGCGTACACCGCCGGCGGCACCCAGCCGTTCGGCGAGGGACCGGAAACCGCAGTGCTCTACCGGGTGGTGAACGAGCAGCCGGACCTCGGCCGCGTCCCGAGCGAGCTGCACGCGCTGCTGCTGCGCTGCCTGGCCAAGCACCCCGAAGACCGGCCCACACCCGCCGAGATCATCGAGGCCGCGCGCAACCACCCCGCCGTGGGCGGCGTGCTGCGCTTCGCCGACGATTGGCTGCCCACCCAGGTCAGCACCGACATCACCCGCCGCTCCGACCTGCCGCAGGACGTACCGCAGGACCGGCCCGGCGTGTTCTCCCCCGATCTCGTTGCCGTCCAGGCCCCGCCCGGCTCCTACGGCACTGCGCAGCCCCCGCCCGAGGTGCCGACCGCGCTGCTTCCGCCCCCACTGCCGACCGTCGTCGCTCCCGCGGTACCCGCGGTGGGCAGGCCCCGTCGCAAGGGCATGACCCGGAAGACGGCGCTGCTGCTGACGGCACTGGTGGTGGCTGTCGGCGGCACGGTCGGCGGCGTGGTCCTGTCCGACAAGCTGGACCGGATCCTCGCGGCAATGGGATCGGCCGACGACAGCCCGACGGCCGGTGACACCGGCCCGGACACACCGGCACCGGCGGCCGCCGGCCCGACACCCACCAACCCGGCCACGTACACCGCGGCATACACCGGCACAGACCTGACCGCCCCCGACGACTCCTACGACTTCGACATCGAGACCGGCAAGCTGGTCCCCGCGGAGTCCACCCAGTGGTCCGTAGGGCACAACGCCAATGAGTTCCTGATCCCGACGGGAAGCGACGCCGCCATCACCCCCAGCGGCCGGCCCACCCCGACCGAGTGCTCGGCGGCCATCGACCGGCAGCCGGCGACGGCTCTCGACTTCGGCGACCTGCCCGCCGGACGAGCCTTCTGCCTACGCGCGCGAAGCACCCACGACATCGCGATCGTGCGGGTCATTTCCGTGACCGCCAACGGCCCGGTGAAGGTCTCGATGGACCATTTCCGCAGCGACAGCTGACCGTTGGCCCAGCGCCGCGACAGCCGGGGCCGGACGCCGCCCCGGTCAGCTGTCTCCGGTGCGGGGGTGCGGCACGGGGAGCGCGCTGTCGGATGAGTCCGGCCCGACACCGGGGAGGTCCGTCCAGCGCCAGCCGTTCTGGGTGGCAGGTCGTCGCGGCCGGCCTTCGTTCTCGTTCACTGCAGGATGTTGATCGCGCGAGCGATCACCAGGGCGGCGACGATGAGGGAGGCCGCGGCCTCCACCATCATCAGCAGCTTGGCCCATGTCTTGATCGCGGAGACGTCGGTGGGACTGAACGCGGTGGCGGTCCAGAAGGCCAGCACCAGGTAGTCGGCGAAGCTCGGCACCCAGTCGGCCGGCGCATAGGCCGTGTGCTGCATCTCGGGGAACACGAACGCCGGGCTCGGCTGGAGCCGGTGGGCACGAGCGGCGGCACCACCGCGGTCCAGGTCCCAGTACCACAGCGCGAAGGCGATCACGTTCGTGGCCCAGGTCACTCCCCCGGTGGCCAGCAGGCCGACGGCGTTGTCGGCGAACAGCTTGCTGTTGGTCAGGATGTCCACCACCAGGCCGACACCCGCGTACAGGTTCGCCGCGGTGATGAAGCCGATCATGACGTCGGTGACCACCCTGAGCCACGGCTTCTGCCGGTCGATCCGCCCCGGGTCGCCGATGATCAGTACCGCCAGCAGCGTGAACATGACCACTGGAACCACCCATGCGGGATCCACCCGGTACGCCGCGGGCAGCGCCACATGGAGCATCGCGGCAGTCGCGATCGCCACCGCCACGGGCCACCAGCGCTCGCCGCGCACGGCAGCGGCCTGATCGAGTGTCACCGGCGGCGAATCGGCCGGCTCAGGGCTTGATGCCATGCCTCATTGTGACGACGCCGGCAGCGTGGACCTCGGGCGGCGCACCAGTGTCCGTCGTTCGTTCCGTTCACCGAGCGCCCTCTCGCCGTCACATCCTGATCGGCGTCCGACCGCCGTGTCTTGCTGACTCGCCAGGTCGGCGCCAGCACAGTTGCGGATCCATCTCCAGCCGCACCTCGGCCTTCCTGCCGAGGGCGCTGCGCCTGATCCGGGATCAGCTGCTGCGCCATCTGGCGGGTGAACCGCTCGAGAACGTCGTGTCACCGCGCGTCTCCTGACCCCGGGTGCTTGCCTGGGACGATGAGTCAGCTCGACCTCGCCCGCCTGCAGTTCGCGATGACGTCGATCTACCACTTCCTGTTCGTCCCGGTGACGATCGGCCTCGCGTTCCTGATCGCCCTGCTGCAGACCGCCTGGCACCGTACCGACCGGCCGGACTACCTGCGGCTGACCCGCTTCTTCGGGACGCTCCTGGTGATCAACATCGCCGTCGGAGTGGTGACCGGCCTGGTCCAGGAGTTCCAGTTCGGCATGGACTGGTCGGGCTATTCGCGCACCGTCGGGGATGTCTTCGGCGCACCGCTGGCGATGGAGGGGCTCGCGGCGTTCTTCCTGGAGTCGACGTTCCTCGGGCTGTGGATCTTCGGCTGGGACAAGCTGCCGAAGCGGGTGCACCTGGCGACGGTCTGGGCGGTGGCGGCCGGCAGCGCGCTGTCGGCGGCGTTCATCATGGCGGCCAACTCCTGGATGCAGCACCCGGTCGGCTACACGATCGACCCGTCCACCGGCCGGCCGCAGCTGAACGACATCTGGGCGCTGTTCACCAACCCCGTGTTCCTGCGGGGCTATCTGCACGCCCTGCTGGCCTCGCTGGTCACCGGAGCCATGGTCATGCTCGCGGTCTCGGCCTGGCAGCTGCGCAAGGGGGCCGACCCCGAGGTGTTCCGGCCGTCGGCCAGGCTGGCACTGATCGTGCTGACGCCCGCGCTGCTGTTCGCCATGCTGGTCGGCAGCGAGCTGGGCGTCACCGAGGGCAAGTACCAGCCGATGAAGATCGCCGCGGCCGAGGCGCAGTGGGACACCTGCCAGCCGTGCTCGTTCTCGGTCTTCCAGATCGGCGGCGGGAAGAACGACGAGGACCCGACGAAGTTCATCGCCATCCCGCACCTGCTCTCGCTGCTGGCCACCAACAGCTGGAACGGCCAGGTACTCGGACTCAACACCGTCCAGAGCCAGTACCAGCAGCAGTACGGTCCGGGCGACTACGTGCCCAACGTCTTCATCCAGTACTGGTCCATGCGCGTCATGGCCTACCTGGCCACGCTGAACCTCCTGGTCGGCCTCTGGGGGCTGTGGCTGCTCAGGCGCCGGCGACTGGCCTCGTCCCGCCGGTTCCTGCGGGTGGCCCAGTGGGCGGCCGTGCTGCCGTTCCTCATGAACACCGCGGGCTGGCTGCTCACCGAGAGCGGCCGTCAGCCGTGGATCGTGCAGGGCATCCAGCTCACCAGGAACGGCGTGTCCCCGTCCGTCGACACGACCGACGTCGCGATCAGCATCCTGGTCTTCCTCCTGCTCTACGCCGCGCTGGCCGTCGTCGCCGGCGCGCTGATGTTGCGTTACGCCCGCGCGGAGGCCGCCGCGGCTCCGAGCGATGACCAGCCCGTCCCCGCCGTGACCTACTGAGGTCCCGAATCATCCCGAGGTCGCGATGGACGCACTCGCCGTCTTCTGGTTCATCCTCGTCACCACGCTGTGGACGGGCTTCTTCGTCCTGGAGGGCTTCGACCTCGGCGTCGGCATGCTGCACGCGGTGCTGGCGCGGGACGAGGCCGGGCGCCGGGCCGCGATCAACACCATCGGGCCGCTGTGGGACGGCAACGAGGTGTGGCTGATCACCGCCGGGGCGGCGATGTTCGCGGCCTTCCCGGGCTGGTACGCGACCATGTTCTCCGGCTTCTACCTGGCCGTGGTCCTGCTACTGGTCGGGCTGATCGTCCGCGGGGTCTCGTTCGAGTTCCGGGGCAAGGTCGACAGCGTGCGCTGGCGCCGCACCTGGGACGTGCTGCTGACCGCCGGCAGCCTGATCGTGCCGCTGGTGATCGGGATCGCCCTGGGCGACCTGCTGCACGGCGTGCCGATCGGGGCCGACCAGGAGTACACCGGGTCGTTCGCCGACCTGTTCACGGGCTACGGGGTCTTCACCGGGATCACCCTCGTCGCACTGTGCGTCCTGCACGGGTCGACGTTCATCGCGCTCAAGACCACCGGCGCCCTCCGCCGCCGGGCCAACCTGCTGGCCCGCCGGGCCGCCCCCGTCGTCGGCCTGGTGGTGCTCGCCTTCGTCACCTGGACGCACTCCACCGCCGGCCGGGGCGTCCTGATCAACCTCGCCGAACTCGCCGCGGTCCTGGCCGTGTTCGCCGCCGCCTGGCTGATCGGCACCGGACACGAGGGGTGGGCCTTCGCCGCCACCACGGTCGGGATGGCCACCACGGTGGTCTCGCTCTTCGTCGAGCTCTACCCCCGGGTCATGGTGTCGAGCACCGGCTCCGCGTTCGACCTGACCGTGCAGAACACCGCGTCGGGCCACTACGCGCTGAAGGTGATGACCGTGGTGGTGGCCGTCCTGCTGCCGGTCGTCCTGGCCTACCAGGGCTGGACGTACCACGTGTTCCGGCTGCGCCTGAGCACCGAGCACTTCCGGACGTCCGCGGAGTAGCCGTCACAGGACGGCGATCGGGTTGACCGGGGACCGGTGCCGCCCGGCATATGTTCGACCTGCGCGCGCGATGGGACCGCCGGGCCCGCCCGGACCCCGCGGCGATCCCGAACTGTGGAGGCCTGGATGGACATGATCCATGTCCGCGCGGTGAGCCCGCCGGAGCTCACCGACCGGATCGTCGACCTGCTGGCCAAGGATCGTTTCGTCTTCAACCTCATGGTCCAGCGCGGACTGGCACGCAACCCCCACGGCGACGCCGTCCAGTGCGACATCCTGAAGGGCGCCGCCAACGATGTGCTCCGCGGCCTCCGGGAGCTGCACCTGGACCGGCACGGCTCGATCGTGATCGAGCCGGTCGACATGGCGTTCTCGGAGCGGGCGGCGGCGGCCGAGACCGGGCAGCTCGGGGTGCTCGCCCACGCGCCCCTGTGGGCGGCGGTCGAGGCGCGGATCCGCGCCGAGGGGACGTACCTGCCGAGCTTCTACGTCTATCTCGTCATCGCGGGCCTCATCGGCGCGGTCGGGATTCTCACCAACTCCCAGATCCTGATCGTCGCCGCGATGGTGGTCGGACCGGAGTACGGAGCGATCACCGCCATCGCGCTCGGCCTCGACCGCGGCGTCCCGCGCAGCGTCCGGCGGGGCGTGCGGGCCCTGGCCCTGGGGTTCGCGTTGGCCATCGTGACCACGTTCGCCTTCGCCCTGCTGATCCGCGGACTGGGGCTCCAGCCGAAGGCGTTCACCCTGGGAATCCGGCCGGTCTCCAACCTCATCGACACGCCCAACTTCTTCTCGGTCGTCGTCGCCGTCCTGGCAGGGATCGTCGGAATCGTCTCCCTGACCGAGGCCAGGACGAGCGCGCTGCTGGGCGTCTTCATCTCGGTGACGACCATCCCCGCGGCCTCCGACCTGGCGGTCTCCTGTGCGTTCGGCAGCTACCGCGAGGCGTGGGGCTCGTTCCTCCAACTGCTTCTCAACATTGCCGTCCTGGTGGTGATGGGTGTCCTCGTGCTGAGGCTCCAGCGCGCCATCTGGCGAAGGATCAGCGCCTCGCGGCGCCGAGCCGGGTGAATGCCATGGGCGTGACGCCGCCGGAGGTTGCCACCGACTCGACATCGAAGCGCCCCTCCAGCCCGATCGCAGCGCGGCGCCGACCGTCGGGTCAGTTCGGCGCCGCCGGCACGGCCACCGGCGACGAGCCGCCGGGCACCAGCAGGTGCGGCGTCCCGCTGCCGTCCGCCGGCACGCTCCAGACGTCGGCGCCCTTCCCGTCCTGGGCCGGCAGCGCGTAGCCGAGTGTCTCCCCGTCGAGCCAGGCCGCCTGGTCGTCCACGCTGCGCGACTCGGCCAGCGGGTGCTCGCGCATCCCCGCCAGTTCCAGGACGTGGAGCCGCCAGGGTGCCGCCGGATCGGCCGAGACCTTCTTCTTGAAGGCGATCCGGGTACCGTCCGGCGAGAGCGAGGGGCACTCCACGTTCTCCCGCAGGGTGCGGGCCGACCACGCCCGAAGGTCGCCCTCGACCAGGTGGGTCCGGCCGCCGGTCGAGACGGTGGCGTAGAAACGGTTGTCGTCGGCGGCGAAGGTGACGCCCCAGTAGTTGACGTCGGCGGCGTGGTGGCGGGTGCCGTCGACGGTCAGCGGGATGGACTCGACCGACTTGACCAGGTAGCCGGTGCGCAGGTCCAGGGTCGACGTCCGGGTGGAGAAGGTGCCCGCCGCGTAGGAGTCCCCCACGGCGAAGGTGGTCCAGGAGAGCAGTTGCCCGGAGGCCGACACCCGGGCCCGGTTCGGTATCCCGGGCACGGTCACCGTCTGGAGCTCGGTGAACCGCCGGTCGTACACCACCGCCTGGGTACGGGCCGGAGTGCCGGGCAGCGCCCGCAGGCACAGGGCCCGGTCTCCCCCGGCGTGGAAGCGGACGCAGGACGGCCCGTCCGGCGGCCCCGGGCTGCGGGCGACCCGCCCGGTGGCGGTGTCCCGGTAGTAGAGCCCGGGCTCGGTCAGGGTGAAGGAGCTCTCTGCTGCGACGATCTGGTGCCCGCCGTCACGCTGCCTGGCGTGCAGCACGTACCCCATCGAACCGCCCAGCAGCACCAGGGCGGCGGCGATCAGCACCAGCGAACGCGCCTTCACGAGACCTCCCTCTCCGGCAGGATCCGCCATGCGGCGACGAGTGCGGCGGCCAGCGCGAGGGCGGCCACCGCCAGGGCCGGGCGCGGCCCCCACCACGTCCAGGCCGCACCGAAGCCGGCCGCGCCGACCAGCCGCGCCAGCGCCTGGCCGGTCTGCAGCACCGCGAGCCCGCCCGCCCGGCCGTCGAGCGGCAGTACCGGCCCGGCGAGTGCCATCAGCACACCGTCCGTGGCGGCGTAGAAGACACCCAGGAGGACCAGGACGAGTACGGCGGCCGGCCATCCCGGCGGAGCCATCAGGGTGAGGTAGGCCGCGAGCAGCGCACCGTGCCCGCAGAGGAACGGGGTGCGCCTCCCGGTCCGGTCCGCGATCCGGCCCACCGGTACGGCCAGCAGCAGGTAGCACGCCGCGGCGCCGAGCGGCAGCAACGGAAAGAGCAGGGGCGACAGGTCGAGGCCGCGCTGGAGCAGCAGGTAGAGGAAGGAATCGCCGATCGTCGCGGCCCCCAGCAGCGCAGCGGCCGTGACGACCCGCCGGAACACCGGATCGCCGAGCGCCTTGCTCCTCTTCCTTCCGGCCGGCCGCGACTCGACGGCCGCCACCGCAGCACCGGCCCCCGGCTCCGCACCGGCCGGGACGAACAGCACCAGCACCAGCACGCCGAACAGCCCGATGGCGAAGCTGACCACGAAGACCGCGTCGTACGCGTCCGCCGTCGCCCACAGCACCACGAACGCGACCAGGGGTCCGAGCAGCGCCCCCGTGGTGTCCATCGCCCGGTGCACGCCGAAGGCCCGACCGAGTGCCTCCGGCGGGGCGCTGAGCGAGATCAGCGCATCCCGCGGCGCGGTCCGCACGCCCTTGCCGAGCCGGTCGGCGGCCAGTGCGGCGGCGATCCCGCCGGCCGCGCCACCGGCCAGCAGCAGCCCGAGCCGGGAGAGCGCCGAGAGCAGGTAGCCGGCCCCGGCGATGGTCCGGTGCCGGCCGCCACCCCGGTCGGCGAGCGTGCCGCCGAGCAGCCGGACCAGCGCGGTGGCACCGTTGAACAGCCCGTCGAGGAAACCGAATTGCAGTGGCGAGAGGCCGAGCCCCAGCACCAGGTAGAGCGGCAGCACGGCCGTGACCATCTCCGAGGAGACGTCGGTGACCAGGCTGACCGCGCCGAGCGCGATGACCGTGCCCGGGACGCGCCGCTCCGTCCCGGCGGGGCGGGGCGGCGCGTCCGGACGGCGGCCGGTGGTGGCCAGGTACATCATCAGTGGCAGCTGTACTTCGGGCCGGTGTCCTTGACCTGGCCGTCCGTTCCGACATAGCTCCAGCCGTAGCCGGAGTCGGTGAAGTCCAGCTTCAGCACGCCGTAGTCACCGCTGATCCGCTTCTGGCTGTTCGGCTGTACCTGCTCGATCGGGTACGGCTCGGCGCCGCCCATCCCGCCGACGATCTCGACGATCCCGTCCGCGGTCGCCTTCCCGTCCGGGTCCTGCGGGGCGAACCGCTCGTAGTGGTGGTCGTGCCCGTTCAGCACCAGGTCGGCCCTGGCGCCGTAGAGGATCTTCCACACCGGCCGGGAGACCGGGTCGTTGCCGTGCCCGCCCGAGGAGTACAGCGGGTGGTGCCAGTAGGCGGCGACGCACTTCTTCGAGTTGGCCGCCAGGTCGGCCTTCAGCCAGTCGATCTGGGCGCTCTGGTCGAAGGCGTTGGAGTCCAGTGCGACGAAGTGCCAGTTGCCCTCGTCGAAGCTGTACCAGCTCTTCCCCTGCGGGTAGGCGATGCTGCCGAAGTACGCCTTGTACCCGGCGAGCGACCCGGCCGGGTCGTAGGTCTCATGGTTGCCCGGCACCGGGTGGGTCTTCGCCTTGAACGCCCCCCAGCTCTTGTCGTAGTAGTTCCGGAAGTCCGCCAGCCGGGCATCGTCGTACTGGTTGTCACCCATCGTCAGGTAGAACCTCGGGTCGATCTGCTGGGCCAGCGCGGCCGTCTTCGGGTGCGCACAACCGCTGTCCGAAGCGGTGCACTGTGCGGCGATGTCGCCCGCCGCCACCACGGTGAACGCCCCGCCGGGCGTGGGCCCGGTCGGTGACGGGCCGGTCGGTGACGGTGACGGGCCGCCGTCCGGCACCCCGTACACCTGCATCTCGAACAGCGAGTACCCGTACGACGTGCCGCGCGCCGTCCCGTACATCCGGACGTAGCGGCCCTTGCCGGCCAGCCCCGCCCAGTCGTCCGTCCCGCCGTTCCCGGCCTTCTCCTCCGCCACAGTCGTCCAGGTCACCCCGTCCGCCGACACCTCCACCCGGTACGCCTTCGCATAGGCGGACTCCCAACTCAGCTTCACCCGGGAGATGCCGGCGCTTCCTCCGAGGTCCACCCGCAGCCACTGCGGGTCCTTCCCCTCCGCACTCGCCCACCGCGTGGAGGCGCTCCCGTCGAACGCCTTCCCCGCCGCGTACGACGACCCCTCGGTGGACGAGGCCGTCGCGGCCCTCCCCTGCGAGAGCAGCGGATCGGCCGCCGCCCCCGCCCGCCCGGACCAGCCGAGCAACAGGCCGCCGAGCAACGCGAGCACGGCGGCGAATATTCCGACACGAACAGGCCTTGCCGAGACACCCAGACGCATCCCTGGACTCCATGACCTTGAGAAACGGCGAGAGCTGGACCCCGGTCCACACCACACGAACCCACCGGGCAAGCGGCGATCACATCACCGCAGCGGCCGGGTCAGAGCTCTCACTGAGCGCGTCACGCCCCATCCGACACGGGGCGCCGCGCCAAGCCGCCGACCGACAGCGTAATAGAAAGTAAAGTTCCCTACCAATAGTCGGGGGACACCGAACTTCCGCGCGTTTCCAGGCTCGTGGGCGCTGGCGAACGGCTCGCCGCGCCCCGGAGCGAGGCCCCTCGGCCCCTCGGCCCGTCGAACAGGCAGGCTGTCGTCCTATCCGTGGCGGTGGTCTGCGAGGTCATCGAGAAGGGCGTCCGCAATCACCGGACCGTCGTTGGTCCAGCAGGTCTTCCGGCGCGCTGCGGGCAACCCGGGCGAGGGTGTCGAGGGCCTCGGCCAGGACGGGGAGCGGCGGTGAGGCAAGGCCGACCCGGACAGCGGAGGGGGTCGTCCGGGTGCCGACGGCGAACGCGGCGCCGGGGGTGACGGCGATGCCCTCGCGGGCAGCAGCTGCGACGAACGTCTCGGCGCGCCACGCCGCCGGCAGCTCCCACCAGACGTAGTACGAGCACGGGTCGGACCGTAGCGTCCGGCCGGCCAGGTACTGACGGGCGAGCAGTTGACGCTGCGTCGCGTCGGCACGCTTGGCGGCCTCCACCGTGCCGACCGTGCCGTCGGCGATCCAGCGCACCGCAGCTTCCAGGGCGAATCCGCTCGGCGTCCAACCGCCCGAGCGCAGCGCGGCGGTCACGGAGGCGCGCAGTGCGGCCGGCACCACTGCGAATCCGGTGGTCAGGCCAGGAGCGAGGCGCTTGGAGAGGCTGTCGACGAGGATGGTCCGTTCCGGCGCGAGCGCCGCCAGCGGCGGGATGCCGGGTCGCAGGAAGGACCAGATCGCGTCCTCGACGACTGGGAGGTCGAGGCGGCGCAGTTCGGCGACCAGCGCCTCGCGGCGCTCTGGCGCGAGGGTGACTCCGAGGGGATTCTGCAGGCGCGGCTGAAGGTAGAGGGCACGGAGGGGGGTGGCCCGGTGGACGGCCGCGAGAGCGTCGGGGAGCAGGCCGGATTCGTCCACCGGCAGCGGCACAAGCGTGATGCCGAGGCGCTGCGCGATCGCCTTGACCACGGGGTACGTCAGCGCCTCGACGCCCAGGCGCTGACCGGGTGGCACAAGCGCGGCCAGGGCGGCGGCGATGGCCTGGCGGCCGTTGGCGGCGAAGAGCACGTCGTCGGCGGTTGCGCGCCAGGCCGGCCCGTAGCCGGCGTCACCCTGGTCGGAGGTGTCACGCCCTGTGTACCCGGGGCCGGAGGCGAGCACCGCACATGCCTCGCGGGCGGCGGCGGTGCCTCTCGCACCGACCGGACGGAGGGCGGCGTCCAGCGCATCCGCCCGCAGCATGGGTGCGAGTCCGGTGGCGAGCAGGGCGGACTGCTCGGGCACGACGGGATAGTTGAGTTCCAGGTCGACCGGAGCACCGGCGGGCTCGGCGAGCGGGAGGCGCGCGCCGGGCGTGCCGTGGCCGGCCCGCACGAAGGTGCCGCGGCCGACCTCGCCGACGACCAGCCCGCGCCGGACCAGTTCGCGGTAGACGCGGCCCGCCGTCGATCCGGCGATGCCGCGCCGGCGGGCGAATGCGCGTTGCGTCGGCAACTGCTCGCCGGGACGCAGCCGCCCCTCGGCGATGGAAGCCGCGATCTCGTCCGCGATCACGCGGTAGTCCTCCATCGGCCCGTTCCTCCTCATTGCACCGAGCGCAAAGTCATTATTGCACCGACCCCGCACCCGCCCATAGCCTCCCGGCATGGACGTACTCATCTCGGCCGTCGACGCGCACGCTGTGCTCGGGGTCGCCGCCGTGGCAACGGGCATGGTGCTCACGCCCGGACCGAACATGATCTATCTGATCTCCCGCTCGATCGTGCAGGGACGCCGCGCAGGGCTGCTCTCGCTGACCGGTGTCGCCATGGGCTTCCTGGTCTACCTCGCCGCCGTGACAGCGGGAATCACCGCGGTGTTCGCAGTCGTGCCGCTCCTCTACACCGCAATCAAGCTCACCGGCGCGGCCTACCTGCTCTGGCTCGCCTGGCAGGCCGTCAAGCCGGGCGGCACCGCCGTCTTCTCCCCGCAGCAACTACCGCCGGACCCGCCGCACAGGCTCGTGACCATGGGCTTCCTGACCTGCCTGCTCAATCCGAAGATCGCCATCATGTACGTCTCACTGCTGCCGCAGTTCGTCGTCCCGGCGCGAGGCCACGTCGCGGCGCAGAGTCTCGTGCTGGGCCTGACCCAGATCGCCATAGCCGTCACCGTCAACGGCCTCATCGCGATGAGCGCGGGCACCATCGCGTCCTTCCTGGCCCGCCGCCCCGCGTGGCTTCGGTTCCAGCGCTACGCCATGGGCACGGTCCTCGCGGGCCTCGCCCTGCACATCGCTTCGGACCGGGCCAAGGTCGTCGCCACCTGATGCCGCCGTCAAGCCGTCCCGGTCGCCCGGCAGGCCCGGGTCACCAGCCCGCGGCCCGCCCCCGCCCCCCTCCAGCCGGCAGGGTGGTCGTGGGGTCGCCACCGCCGCTGACGCCGAGCACCGGACAGGGTGCGCCGACGGACCGCAGCTGGTCGGCCAGGAACGCCACCCGGCGTTCGGCCTCCTGCTCGGGGCCGGGGACGGGAGCCAATCGGAGGCTACGGGCGATCTCCCGTTGGACGGGACGGAGGTTCGGGCACGGCGGCTCCCTGTTGGCGGATGGGGGTGGGGTTTCCCCCGAGACCGGCATGAGCGGTGCCGCCGGTGTGAGGCGGGTTCACCACTGTCACGGGTGACGGCGGACGCGGTGGGTTCCCGTCATCGACGTCACCAGCGAGTACAGGGATGTTGTGGCGGTGATGAAGAGGCGGTTGTTCTTCGGGCCGCCGAAGGTGATGTTGGAGACGGGCTCGGGGATGAGGAGGCGGCCGATGAGGGCGCCGTCCGGGGCGTAGCAGTGGACGCCGTCGCCGAAGGCCGCTGCCCAGAGCCGGCCGTCGGTGTCGAAGCGGATGTTGTCGAAACGGCTGTCGGTGGCCTTGGTGAAGACCCTGTCGTTGCCGAGGGTGCCGTCCTCGCGGACGTCGAAGACGCGGATGTGTCCGGCGCGGGTGTCGGAGACGTAGAGCCGCTGTTCGTCGTGGGAGAGGACGAGTCCGTTGGGTCCGGCGAAGCCGTCCGCGGCGAGGTGGACTCCGCCGCCGTGCGGGTCGATCCGGTAGACGTTGCAGGCGCCGATCTCGCTGTCGGCACGGTGGCCCTCGTAGTCGCTGGTGATGCCGAAGTCCGGGTCGGAGAACCAGATCGAGCCGTCGGAGCGGACGACCGCGTCATTGGGCGAGTTGAGCCGCTTGCCCTGGTAACGGTCGGCGAGGACGGTGATCGTGCCGTCGTGCTCGGTGCGGGTGACGCGGCGGTTGCCCTGCTCGCAGCTGATCAGGCGGCCTTCGCGGTCGAGGGTGTTGCCGTTGCTGTGCCCGGCCGGGGAGCGGAAGACACCGACCGTTCCGGTGGCCTCGTCCCAGCGCAGCATCCGGTCGTTGGGGATGTCGCTCCAGACGAGCTGGCGCCAGGCAGGTAGGTAGAGGGGACCCTCGGCCCAGCGGCAGTCTCCGTACAGCTGCTCCAGCCGCGAGTCCCCGTAGGTGCACCGGCGGAAGCGGTCGTCCAGTATCTCGTACAGTCCGAACTCGATCTCGCCAGACATCATCCACATCCAATCGACAAGAGACGAACATGATTCCGGTGAACTGGAGTATGACAGGACAATATATGGTTCCGCCATGGCGATTGAGAACCTGGACGACACCGACCGCGAACTGCTGACGCTGCTTCAGCAGGACGCCGGACAGGCGTATGCGGCGCTGGGCAAAGCCGTGGGGCTCTCCACCGCGGCCACCCATGAGCGGGTGCGCAAGCTGCGGGAGCGCGGCATCGTCCGCCGCACGACAGTGGAGGTCGACCCACAGAGCCTCGGACTCGGCGTCCTCGCCTACGTGATGATCGAATCTTCCGCCTGGATGGGGGATTCGGCCGAAGCGTTCGCCGCCATCCCCGAGATCGAGGAGGCGCACATCATCGCCGGCAGCGCGTCGGTGCTCGTCAAGGTGCGTACGACGACTACCGAACAACTCCAGGACGTGCTCCGGCGCCTCTACGCGATCGACGGCGTGAGCGGCACCCAGGCCACGGTCGTCCTGGAGACCTTCTTCGAACGCCCGCCGTCCATGACGTCATGAACGGCCCATTGCCCTCGGGCGGCCGAGTCCACCCGGGGCACCGCGGACAGCTGCGGCAGCTTCCACGACCAAGGCCGCGTGACAGGAACCCCCGCGCCTCGCCGCTCGCTGCGAGACACCGCAAGCGACCTGGGCCGGAAGGCGCCGGCCGGTCTTGGGCTCAGAACCCGATGGCCTCGCGGAGCAGCAGAACCACGCCCTGGCTGAGACGGGGCTGCGCGTTGAGGACCAGGAGTTGGTTGATGGCGCTGGGCTGCCCGTACGCGGCCTGGGCGCGAGCGACTTCCAGCGGGAGGGCGTGTTCTTCGAGGCGGCGCAGCGCGGTGCTCAGATCGGGCACCACCTTCTGTGCCCCGACGATCCAGATCGCGCGCCCGGCGCCGCCGGCGTATGCGGGCAGCTGGCTTCCGGTGCCCGAGGCGACCACGAGGGAGCCGGTCTCGGTGAGCGCGGCGACGCTGCCTACGACGACGTCGGGGCCGGCGACCAGCCGCCGGATGTCGTCGGCCTCGGTGGCCCGGTCCATGGCCAGCACGCGGGGCTTGACGGCCCGGTACCGGCCGCTGGTGTTGATGTCGTCGTCGATGCCGGACAGCCGGAGGGTCTCGCTGGCCGCGGTGAAGACGCTGGCGTGCTCCGGAATCAGCTCCTTGACGCGGGTACGCGCGGCGGCGGCATCATCGAGGATGTCGACGGTGAAGTTGTGTGCCGCCAAGGCGGCGGCCGCCCGCTCCAAGCGGTGCGCGGGCACCGGATCGGTGAACTGTGTCGCCGAAGTCGAGATGGTCATCATGCCTCCTGGGTTCCGTGTGGTGCGCCGGGTCGCGGGGCGCGAAGATCCCCGGTCGGCGGCTCGTCGGACGCACCCTCGGCGCGCGGCGCCGAGCCCGCCAGCGGGGTGGTGTCGAAGTACCTGACCTCGTAGACCCGCTCGGTGAACCTCCAGCCGTCCGCGGTGCGCTGGTAGCGGTCGTGGTAGATGGCGTAGTTGAGTCCCTGGCGGCCGTCCCGCATGCGCGCGATCTCCTGCAGGTAGGCGCGCCCGGTCGCGGTGTCGCCGTCGATCCGGATCGTGCCCGGATGCGTGTTCTGCACGAAGAATTCCCACTGCGCCTGGAGCCGCTCGCCTCCGGTGCGGATCTCCTCCCTGCCGGTCAACTCGATGGGGATGTCGGGCATCCGCAGCACGCCGTCCGGCGTGAACAGCGACGCGAGGCGGGCGCGGTCGCGCATCATCGCCGCGTCGGTGAACTCACCGCGCAGCGCCTCGATCTCGACACGGTCGGCGATCGTTTGAAAGTCGCTCATCAGCTTCCTCCGTTCCGTTCACCCATGACGACAGCGCAGCCGTTCGGAATGTGAGGCGATGGGACGGACCTCACATTCCGGTGCACTGTCTTGTCGAAGAGATGAGGACAGTTGCGAGGCAAGGGAGTACACGACACCATGGCCGACCGATTCGAGCCGGGACACGGTCACCCCGATCCGGGCCTGAGCGCGATCACGAGCGAGCGGCGCCAGTTGATCAATCTGGCGTATCGGCTTCTCGGCTCGCTGGCCGACGCCGAGGACGTCGTGCAGGAGACCTACGCCCGCTGGTACGCCATGCCCCGGCGGCAACGGGATGCCATCGCCTCACCGGGCGGCTGGCTGACGACGGTCGCCAGCCGTATCTGCCTCAATGTGCTCGGATCCGCCCGAGTGCGGAGGGAACGCTACGTGGGGGAATGGATCCCCGAGCCGCTTCCCGAACGGCGGGAGTGGACCGACGCGGTCACAGCGGACCCGGCGGACCGGATCACCCTCGACGAGTCGGTCAACATGGCCTTCCTCGTCGTACTCGAAACCATGACGCCGGCCGAACGCGTCGCCTTCATCCTCCACGACGTTTTCCGCTACTCGTTCGCCGAGGTGGCTGAGATCGTCGGCCGTACGCCGGCGGCCTGCCGCCAACTGGCCTCCTCCGCCCGCCGCCGCATTCGCGCGTCGCAGGCTCCGGCAACACCGGCGACGGCGCAGGCCGGCATCGTCCGGGACTTCAAGCGGGCATGGGAGGCGAAGGACGTCAACGCCCTCATCGGCCTCCTCGACCCCGACGCCACCGTGACCGCCGACGGCGGCGGCCTGGTCGGCGCCGTGCTGCGGCCGATCGCGGGTCGCGAACGGATCGCCCGCGCTTATCTCGGCTTCGCCGCCCGCGTCGCGCCCGACCTGACGCTGATGGAGCGGACCGTCAACGGCCAGCCCGGCCTGGTCGCCCAGCAGGACGGCATCACCGTCACCGTGTTCGCCTTCCGGATCGCCGGTGACCGGATCACGCACATCTGGGCGGTACGCAACCCGGAGAAGCTTCGCCCCTGGAGAGCGGGCTGATGACCGCGTCGATGACGCGGCTTCTCACCGACGGTGTTCCGTTCCTCGTCGAGGTCGGCCTCAGTCTTCGGTGGGGCCCAGATCGGGAGTGCCCCGCAGTTCCACGGTGCGGGTGGTGGAGCCGTGCAGTTCGAGCACCGTGATCTCGTTCCGGCCGGCCTTCAGGACCGGCGCGGGGACGTAGAGCGTGGTCTGCGGGCCTCGGGACCAGTACCGGCCGAGTGCGAAGCCGTTGATCCACACCTGGCCCTTGGTCCAGCCGTCCAGGGCGATGAAGCCGTCGGCCGACCGCTCCAGGTCGAGGTGTCCGCGATGGAAGGCCGGGCCGACCGGGGGAACGGCGGGCTCGAACGCGGTGAAGGAAAGCCCGCACAGATCGTCGAGGGGCAGCGGCCGGCTGGACCAGCCGTCCGGGGCCAGGCCGTTGACAGTGACCTCGCCGAGCAGCCCCTTGCGGTCGTGCATGCCCTGCCCGTAGTTGACCCTGCCCTGGTTCTCCACCAGCACGGCCAGGTGCGCGCCGCTGCGGGGCACGTGGAAGGCGAGGGCGTGCTCGTGTCGCTCGCGTTCCAGGACGCCGACCGGCTGGCCGTCGACGAAGACCTGGGCGCGGTCGCGCACCTCGGCGATGCGCACGACCGCCGGCCCGGCCGCCGGGAGCACCGTCTCGTACAGGACGAATCCGAAGGACTGGCCGAGCTGTTCCATCAGCTGGGGGCGGTCGGTGTGCACCGCGCTGCCGAACCACTCGCGGTGGTCCAGGAGGCTTGCGCAGGCGGTGAGTTCGACGACGACCGGGGCGAGCTTGGGTGCGGGGGCGGGTGCCGGCTCCTCGGGGACGGGCGCGTACCTGGCGATGACCTCACGGAAGGCGGCGTACTTGGGGCCGGGGTCGCCGGCCTCGTCCAGCGGCGCGTCGTAGTCGTACGAGGTGACGGTGGGGCGGTACGTGCCCTTGTCGTTGGCGCCGTTGGTAAAACCGAAGTTGGTGCCGCCGTGGAACATGTAGATGTTGACCGAGGCACCGGCCGCGAGCAGCCGGTCGAGGTCCGCCGCGGCGTCGGCGGCGCCGCGGGTGACATGGGTGCCGCCCCAGCGGTCGAACCAGCCGATCCAGAACTCGCTGCACATCAGCGGCCCGGACGGCTGTTGCGTGCGCAGTTCGGCGAGCCCGGCGTCCACCCGGCTGCCGAGGTTGACGGTGCGCAGGACGCCGTCGAGGCCGCCGCGTGCCAGGTCGGAGGGCTGGTCGCAGGTGAACAGCGGCACGTCGACTCCGTGCCGGCCCAGCATCTGCGCCAGCTCCTCCAGGTAGCCGGAGTCGTCGCCGTACGCGCCGTACTCGTTCTCCAGTTGGACGGCGAGGACCGGGCCGCCTCGGGTGGAGAGGTGGGGGAGGACGGACGGCAGCAGGGCGCCGAGGTAGTCGTCCACCGCCTTCAGGTAGCGCGGGTCGCGGCTGCGCAGTTCGATGTCCTCGTCGGCGAGCAGCCAGGAGGGCAGGCCCCCGCCCTCCCACTCGGCGCAGATGTACGGGCCGGGGCGCAGCAGCACGTGCAGGCCTTCGGCGGCGGCCAGGTCGAGGAATCGGGGCAGGTCGAGACCTGCGTCCAGCCGGAACTCCCCGCGCCGGGGCGCGTGGAGGTTCCATGGGACGTAGGTCTCGACCGTGTTCAGCCCCATCAGGCGTGCCTTGCGGAGCCGGTCGGCCCACTGCTCCGGGTGGACGCGGAAGTAGTGCAGCCCGCCGGAGATGATCCGCAGCGGTCGGTCGTCGAGACGGAAGCCGTCTGCGGCGATCTCCAGTCGTGGCATTGCCGTGGTGCTCCTTGCGATCGAGGGTCGTCAGGTCAGCTCAGGGGGCGGCAGAGCAGGGCGTCGGGGACTCCGCCGTGGTTCCACTTCCAGGTGTAGGCGACGCCGGCGAGGTACTCGTTGTCGGCGCACTGGCCCTTGTAGTAGCCGGGTGCCCAGTCGCTTGCGGTGGAACCGCCCGTGGCGGGGCGGTTGTCGCCGTGGTCGAACCAGGCGTTGCGCCCGGTGGTCGGCAGCGGGGATGCGGCAGGCGCACAGAGCAGGGCGGACATCGCGTTGCCGTGGACGCTGTAGCCGACGGCGTAGGCGTTGTCGGGGCACTGGAGCTTGTTGTAGCCCGAGGCCCAGTCGCCGTGGGTGACGTAGCGTTCGTCGGTGACGGCCACCCAGGCGCCGGCTCCGGTGGCGGGCCGGCCGGCGTCGGTGCACAGGCCGCGGCTGTCGCTGCGGCCGAGGCCGACCAGGCGCTCGGTGTCGGGGCAGTTGCCCTTGCGGTTGCCGTTGGACCAGTCGCCCTGGGCGAGCATGCGGGCGGAGACGTTCTGGTCACCGAAGTCGAGGTCGAGCATGTTCCAGTGTTTCACCGGTGCCACCGGGCCGGTGAGGCTCGGCGCGTTGATCAGCTTGTTCCAGTCGGCGGCCCGCCAGTCGCCGGGGTCGCCCAGGCCGAGCCGCTTGCCGGTGGCATCGTAGGAGAGCAGGGCCCAGTTGTCCTGCGGGTTGCCGTTGGCGTCGCTCCAGCCGACGACCGGCCACTGGGCGAAGTCGGTGTCGTTCTTCACCAGGATGTCGGTGAAGTTGTGGAACCAGGCCTGCTCCTTGGCGTTGGTCGAGCCGCGGCCCGCCGCGCCGAACTCGCTGATCCACACCGGCGCGGTGAAGTGCTGGCCGGACTGGGTGACGAACAGCGCTTCGTCGTTGACGACCTGGGCGAGCTGCTCGGGGGTGAAGTCCTGGTAGCGGGGATCGTTGGTGGAGCCCGGGCCGCTTTCCGCCCCGGTGTTGGCGGGCCCGGTGTAGGCGTAGAAGTGGGCCGCGTAGACGAGCTTGTCCGACCGGATCAGCGTGTTCGACAGGTTGCGCACCGGGGTGAGCATCGGCCGTTCGTGCCAGGTGATCGCGGTCGGGATCCCGGACCAGTTGATGCCCTCCATGACGACCAGCATGTCGGGGTCGGCCTGGAGAATCCGGTTGCCGGCCTCCTCGAACGCGGCGTACTCGTCATGGGAGTCGCCCCAGCCCCAGTTGGGGTTGTCCCAGGTGTCGCGGCGGACCTCGTTGCGCAGGTCCGCGCCCACGACGCGCTTGTTCGCCCGGTACCGCTGCACCATGAAGAGCCAGTCCGCCTCCCACTGCTCGGTGGACTGGCTGCTGTTCCAGCGCTCGTTGCCGTCCAGGCCGCAGCAGAAGCGGTAGGTGGTGGTGTGGTTGTTGAGGATGACCGCGAAGCCTTCGGCGGTCAGCGCGGCGACCACCGCGTCGTAGACCTGCAGCGGGGTCTTGCCCTTCAGCTGCGGGTTGGCGGCCACCGCCGCGTCCGGCACGGTGCCGGCGTCGTGGATCAGCGCGTTGGCGAAAGGCAGCCGCACGCTGTTGAGGCCCAGGCCGTGGAAGTCGGCCAGGATCTGCGTCATCGGGGTCCGGTCCAGGCCCAGCGGGATGTTGTGCGACACCTGTCCCGCCTGGTTGTTGGCGGGATCGTTGACGTCCCCACTGCCCTCCCAGGTGCCCTGCGCGCCGGCCCAGTTGCCGGCCTTCAGCTTGAAGCGGTCGCCGTTGGCGTCGACGATGTACCGGCCCCGGGTGCTCAGCGGACCGGTCCACGAGGCCGCGAGCTGCGTGCCCGTCATGGCGGACGCGGTGGTCGAGGCGGTGGTGAGGGGCGCTGCGGCGGAAGCGGGTGTTCCCCCGAGGACGAGGGTCACCGCGACGGCCGCGGCGGGCAGGATTCGGGCGAAGGAGCTTCGGACGGTGGGAGGCGAACTGTCTGATCTCATGGTTTCCCCTCCAGGGGTGGGGGTGGGGCCTCGGATCTTCGGGTGGTGCGGCCCGGACCGGCGGTCCGGAGTCAAGGGGGGGCGGACCGGGGGCGGCTCAGCCCTTGAGTCCGCTGGTGGCGATGCCTTCGACGATGTAGCGCTGGGCGACCAGGAACATGGCCACCAGCGGTGTGATGGTCACGACGGCTCCGGCGAACAGTCCGGGCAGGTTGATGGTCTGTGAGGTGAGGAAGGTCGACAGGGCGATCTGGGCCGTCCACGCGGACGGGTCCTGGCCGATGACGAGCGGCCACAGGAAGGAGTTCCAGCTGTCGATGAAGGCGAGCGCGCCGAGCGACGCCAGCATCGCTCCGGACGACGGCAACGCGATCCGGCGGTAGAGGCCGATCCAGCCGAGCCCGTCCAGGCGTCCGGCTTCCTCGATCTCGGTGGGGAACTGGAGGTAGAAGTTGCGGAAGAGCAGGACGGCGAAGGGATTGAACAGCCCGGGTGCGATGATTCCCCACAGAGTGTTGACCCCGCCCATGGAGCCCACGAGGACGAAGGTGGGCACGAACGTCACCGAGCCGGGGATCATCAGCGTGGCCACCACCAGGGCGAGCAGGACGCCACGCCCGGGCACCGGTATCCGCGCGAGGGCGTATCCGGCGGCGGAGGCGAGGATCGTCGACACCGGGGCGGTGATCGCGGCGATCAGCAGCGAGTTGCCGAGGGCCTGGCCCATGTGCAGGGCGGGGTCTCTGAAGAGCGAGCCGAAGTTCTCCCAGTGCATGGTCGACGGCCACCAGGTCCAGTGCGGTGACGTCAGGCCCTGCGTGTCCATCAGCGCGTTGCGCAGCATCAGGTAGAAGGGCGTCAGGAACGCTGCCGTCAGCAGGCCCGCCAGCGCCCCTCTCGCGCACCGGCGAAGTACCCGCGGCAGCTCTCGCGTGCTTCGCATTCCGCTCACTCCTCACCCTTGCCGAAGCCGGTGACCCGGCCCTGGAGCAGGGTCACACCGACGATGACGGCGGTGAGCACGAAGGCTCCGGCCGATCCGAGGCCGTAGTTCTGGGCGCCCATCGCGGTGTCGTAGAGATAGACCAGCGGCGTCCGGACCGGGGCCGTCGCCGCCCCGGACAGCCCGCTGTTGAACAGGTTGTAGAACTCGTCGAACGCCTGGAAGGCGGCGATGAACTGCAGCATCAGGACGGCCACCGAGGTGTTGCGCAGCATCGGCAGGGTGATCCTGCGCAGCAGGCGCAGGCCGGTGGCGCCGTCGAGTGCGGCGGCCTCGTGGATCTCCTTGGGGATGCCCTGGAGGCCGGCCAGGAGGAGCACCATGTAGAAGCCGACCTGGAGCCAGAGGCGGAGGGTGACGAGGACGACCCAGTACAGCGGCGGCGAGGTGGTCTGCAGCCACGGGACGGCGGACATGCCGAACCATCCGCCGACGGTGTTGGCGATACCGGCCGGCAGCCCGTTGAACAGGCACATCTTCCACACCAGGGACGCCGCGACGTAGGAGACGGCAGCCGGGATCAGGAAGGCGGTGCGCAGCAGGGCCCGGCCGCGCCGGATCCGGTGCACCAGCAGCGCGAGTCCCAGCGAGGCGGCGAACGTCACCGGCACGATGAACAGCGTGAACAGCAGGATCTGGACGAGCGATTTGCGGAACACGGCGTCGGCGAGCAGCGCCCGGTAGTTGTCCAGGCCGACCCAGTGGCCCAGGGTGATGGTGCCGCGGGCCTCGCTGAGGCTGAGCAGGAAGCTCCAGCCGATCGCGACGTACTTGAAGACCCCCAGGCCGATCAGCAGCGGTCCGGCGAGGAGTGCGAACGCTCCCCAGGCACGCCGGTCCGCGCGGGGCCGGCGGGTGGAGGCGGTGCCCCGCGGCCCGGCCGCGGGGCACCCGGCACGCTCGTCGTGAAGCGTGGCCGGAGATGCGGGCTTCGTCATGCGCGCTGCTTGTCGATCTCGCTCTGGGCCTGCTTGGCCGCGTCGGCCAGCAGCGGGGCGGCCTCGCCCTGCCCGCTGACGATCTTCGCCGCGGCCGCGCTGAACAGGGAGCTCACCGCGCTGTTCCAGGTGCCGGGGTTGTGCCGGCCGTACTTGGCGGCCAGTTCGACGGTCTCCTTGGCGGTGCCCTGGGCGACCTTGTCGGCGGTGGCGGCGACGGACTTGCGCGGCGGGATGTGGAAGCCGTAGCTCTCCGACCAGTCCTTCTGCAGGTCGGTCTGCTGGATCCAGAGCCACTGGACGAACTTCTTGGCCGCGTCGACGTTCTTGCCCTTGGCGTTGACGCAGCTGGTCCAGCCGCCGACGCGCACGACCGGCGTGCCGCCGGCCTTGTAGGCGGGCCAGGGCAGGACGCCGAAATCGTCGCCGAGCGCGGTCTTGACGGCGGGCATCGACCAGAGGCCGCCCCACTGCATCGGGACGACGTTCTGGGTCAGGGCGGCGGGATCCCACCAGTCGGTGGTGAAGCCGAGCAGCAGGGACTGGTCGTCGTGCAGGCGCTTGAGGCCGGCCACGGCCTCGGCGGCCTGCGGGGAGCCGAAGACGGCCTTGCCGTCGGCGACCAGGTCGCCGCCGTTGGACCACACCGCCAGGATGGCGCTGTCTCCCAGGCCGTCGTTGCCGACGAACAGGCCCTTGGTGTTCTTGGTGGTCAGGGCCTTGGCCGCGGCGACGAGCGCGTCGAAGGTGTCGGGCGGGGTGATGCCGGCCTTGGACAGTGCGCTCTTGCGGTAGTAGAGCATCATGACGTCGTCGATCATCTTGACGCCGTAGAGCTTGCCGTCGACGGTCGCCGTGTCGAGGTCGCCCTGGTTGAAGTCGGGCTTGGCGCTGCCGTAGAGGTCGTCCAGCTGGGCTATCCGGCCGTGCCAGGCGAGGCTGTCGTCGAAGTCGCCGATCTCGAAGACGTCCGGGGCCGCGTCGGTGAGCAGGGTCGCGTGGAGCTTGCCGGCGTAGTCGCCCGGGGTCCAGGTGACCTTGACCGCGATGTCCGGGTTGGCCTTGGTGAACTCGGCCGCGTAGCGGGTGAGGGCCTGCTGGGTGCCGGCCTCGCCGTAGGCGTGGGACCAGACGTTCAGGGTGGTCTTCGCCCCGCCGGAGGCTCCGCCGGTCGGGTTGCCGGTGCAGCCGACCGCTGCTCCGGCGACGAACAGGACGGATCCGCCGAGGAATCCTCTGCGGCTAAGCTGGGATGTCTGTGCGCTCACGTCGCATCCTTCAGGCTGAGGGTGTGGGGGGGTACGGGTGGTCGTCCGGCGTGGCCGGTGTCCGACGTTCACGGCTGGCAGGCGGTGACGGGCATCGGTCGGCCGGAGGCTCGGAGGGGTGATCGGCGGATCCCGGGCTGCCCGGGGGTCGACGTGGTGACGATTCGCCAGAGGTCTTCAGGGCAGCAGGGCCTGGATGCCGACGACGGCGGCTCCGCGGGCCCACTCCTCCCAGGGGAGCGGACGCAGGGTCAACGGGCATCTCGCCGCTGCCTTGAAGCAGTGTGCGGCGTAGGCCTCCTTGATGTGCGTTCCGAAGAGGTCGTAGGTGTCGAGTCCTTCGCCGGTGACGACGACGCGCTCGGGGCCGAGCAGGTTGACCAGTGTGGCGATGCCGGTGCCGATCGCGTGGCCGGCCCGGGCGAAGGCGTCGCGGGCGGCAGGTTCTCCGCCGCGGGCGAGCTGGACGGCGCCGTCGAAGTCGAGGTCCGGGTCGTCGGTGGCGCGGCGGACGGTGGCGAGGATGGCATCGCTGGAGGCGATGGCCTCGACGCAGCCGACCTGGCCGCAGTGGCACCGCGGCCCGGACGGGTCGATGCTGATGTGCCCCATCTCGCCGGCGACGCCGTACGCGCCGGTGACCAGCTCACCGTTGACGACGATCCCCGAGCCGATCCCGGCTCCGATGGTGACCAGCGCGAAGTACTCGGTGCCGATGCCCTCCCCGTACCAGTGCTCGGCGGCGGTGAGGGCCTTGACGTCGTTCTCCACGGTGACGATCAGGCCCGTCGCCGCGGCGACGGTCTCGGCCAGCGGCACGTCGCGCCAGCCGGGGAGCACGGAGTAGCGGACGCGCCCCCTGGGGCGGTCCACGTCGCCGGAGACCGCGATGCCCAGGTGCCGGGTGCGGGCCCGGTACTCGGGTCTCGCGTCGAGGAGTTCGGCGACGAGGTCGGTCAGCAGCGCACACACGGCGGCGGGATCGCGCTCGCCCAGCGGGCGAGCAGCGGTGGTGCGCATCCGGGCCCGCAGGTCGCAGACCGTGCCGAAGAGGGTGTCGGCACTGATCTTCACACCGACGAAGAACTCCCGGTCGGGAGTGACGGCAAGCGGGTTGACGGGACGTCCGGCCCCCGGAGCGGTGCGCTCCGGGGGGAGCTCGTGCAGGTAGCCGTCGTCGATGAGTGGTCGCGCGGCCTTGGTCACAGCAGTCGAGGACAGGCCCGTCCGGCGGGCCAGCTCCACCCGGCTGAGCGGGCTCTCGGCCAGCAGCAGGGCGAGGATGGCGGTTTCGGCCGGTGCGGAGACCAGCGGCCGCGAGTGGTTTGGAAACACGGCGGCAACCTACCGGTAAATAAATAACTTCGTCCAGTATTGATTTCCCGTCAGGACGGTCCTACGCTCTGGCCCAACTCCGGGCGCCTCCCGTGTCGTTCACCATGGCGGCCGGCCGTTTCCGGTCCGCGCCTGACCCCCAGCTTCGCTCGACACCCCTCAGGACCTCCCGTGCCTCCCACGCCCTCATCCGTTTCCTTCGACCCCACCCGCGGGCTGGCGGTCCTGCGGACCCCGAACAGCGTCTACGCCGTACGCATCGGCGCCGACGGCAGCCCCCGGCACCTGCACTGGGGGGCGGAGCTCGACACCGCCGCCCTCGATGGACTGCCCGCGGCCACCTCACCTGCCGCGAGCAGCTTCGAGGCAGACCCCGCGCCGGACGAGCTGGCCCCGCAGACCGGTGCGCGGTTCGGGCCCGCCGGCCTCCAGGTGCGGTTCGCCGACGGCACCCGCGGCGCGCAGTGGTCCTTCACCGGGCACACGGTCCGGGGCGGGGAGCTACGGCTGCGCCTGGCTGACCGCCGCTACCCGCTGGCCGCCGAACTGTGCTATCGCGTCCGCCCCGACAGTGACGTCATCGAGCGCTGGACGGAACTCACCCACACCGGTGCCGACGACTCCGGCCCGATCGGCGTCGACCGGCTGGACTCCGCCTCCTGGACGGCGCCGGCACTGCCCGACTACCGGCTCAGCCACCTCGTGGGCGGCTGGAACAGCGAGTTCCAGCTGCACCGCGACCGGCTCCCGGTCGCCGAGACCCTGCTCACCAGCCGGCGCGGCGTCACCAGCCACCACGCCGGCCCCTGGCTCGCCCTCGACGACGGCACCGCCGACGAGGAACAGGGCGAGGTCTGGAGCACCGCCCTGGCCTGGAGCGGAAGCTGGCGCGTCACCGTGCACCGCGACCCGGTCGGCCGCACCACCTGGACCGGCGGCTTCGGCCACGAAGGAATCGGCTGGACCCTCCGGCCCGGTCAGAGCCTGCACACCCCCGTCTTCGCCGGCCTCTACACCCCCGGCGGCTTCGGCGCCGCCAGCCGCGCCTGGCACACCCACATCCGCACCGCCGTCCTGCCCGGCCCCGAGCGCGACCGGCCCGTCGTCTACAACTCGTGGGAGGCCACCGGATTCGACGTCGGCCAGGCCGGCCAGCTGCGTCTGGCCCGGCTGGCCGCACGTCTGGGCGCCGAACTCTTCGTCCTCGACGACGGATGGTTCGGCGGCCGCACCAGTGACCGCTCCGGCCTCGGCGACTGGACGCCCCGGCCCGAGGCGTTCCCCGACGGGCTGCGCCCACTGGCCGACGAGGTGCACCGCCTGGGCATGGCCTTCGGACTGTGGGTGGAGCCGGAAATGGTCAACCGCGACAGCGACCTCCACCGCGCCCGTCCCGACTGGGTCGTTCACTCCCCCACCAGGGACGCCACCGAGCTGCGCAATCAGCTCATGCTGAACTTCGCCCGTCCCGACGTCGAGGCCTGGGCCCACCGGACCCTGGACCGACTGGTGCGCGAGCACGACGTCGACTGGCTCAAGTGGGATGCCAACCGGGTCGTCACCGAAGCCGGGTGGGCCGGCCACCCCGACCCCGACCGGCTCTGGATCGACCACACCCGCGCCGTCCACCGGATCATGGACCGCCTCCGCGCCGACCACCCCGGCCTGCGCATCGAGGCCTGCGCGGGCGGCGGCGGACGGGCCGACCTCGGCATCCTCGCCCGCACCGACCAGGTCTGGACCTCCGACAACACCGACCCCGTCGACCGGATCGGCATCCAGTACGGTTTCAGCCAGCTCTTCCCCGCCCAGGCGATGGCCGCCTGGGTGACCGACAGCCCCAACGTCACCACCGGCCGCACCACCCCGCTGCGGTTCCGCTTCCACGTCGCCATGGCCGGCGCGCTCGGCCTCGGCGCGGACCTGACCGCCTGGTCCGAGGAGGAACTCGACGAGGCCGCCGCATTCGTCGCCCGCTACAAGGAGATCCGCCCCCTGGTCCAGCACGGCCTCCAACACCGCCTGCGCGGCCCCGGCGGAGTGACGGCCGTGCACTACGCGGCCCAGGACGGCACCGAACACGCCGTCCTCGCCTGGCGCCCCGCGACCCGGTTCGGCCACCAGCCCCCCGGCCTCGCCCTGCCGGCCCTGGACCCCGCGGCCCGCTACCTCGACGTCGACGAGGACATCGTCCACAGCGGCGCCGTCCTGACCCGGCGGGGCATCGACCTCCGGCTGCCCGCCGGCGACTACGCCAGCCGCCTGCTCCGACTGCACCGGATCATCTGACCTCCGCCCCCACGGTCATCGCGAGGAAGGCGGCCACGGCGGCCGGAGCCCGCTGGGGCGCACCGCCTGGACAGCCGCCTCCGGGCCCGCAATCCCCGCGGGCGCGGCCGGCCCCGACAGCCGTCCCCGTCCTTCGGAAACTCCACCGTGTCGAACCGGTTCACCCCACGAAAGCGCGGGTACCCGGGTGTCTCACCGGACCGGAGCCGCCGGCGCGACACTCGCCGCCACGGCCACCGTCGGCACGGTGCCTCGCGCGTCCCGCACCTCCACCGCGCGCAGGACGCGCATCGCGTGTCTCCGGGCCGAGTATCAGTCCAGGAACCGCACGGTGGTCGACACGAACCTGTCGGCGTCGTCCAGCCACGGGTAGTGGCCCGCGCCCGGTTGGACGACGAACTCGGCGCGCGGGAACAGCGCGGCGAAGCGGGCCAGTACGTGCGGGGGCGAGGCCAGGTCGAACTCCCCGGCGAGGATCAGGACAGGCGTGTCGAGCGCGGCGAGCGCCGCGCGGGTGGCGTCCGGATCGAAGGCTCCCTCCGATCCGAAGACTTCCGCCGCCGCCGCGTTCCACTGGGCCTCCTCGGCCGCCCGGTGGGCCTGCGCCGTCTCGTCCCAACGGCCATAGAGGAATGGTGCGATGGTCACCCAGTCATCGGCCGCGGCCTCGCCGGCGTCGATGGCATCGAATGCTGCCGACGCCGCCGCGAACCAGGGCTCGCCCCTGCGGAGCCGCGCGACCTCGCGCCGGTCGTCGCCGCTGACCTCCAGGCCGGCGGCGCTGGTGCCGGGCGTGATGAGGACGAGTCGGCCGACGCGGTGCGGGTACTGCTCCGCGTACCGCACGGCGAGGTTGGCGGCGGCGGAGTGCGCGAGCAGGTCCATGCGGTCGAGGCTCAGGTGTTCGCGCAGCACCTCGACATCGCCGACCAGGCGGTCGCAGCGGTAGGAGGCAGGGTCCTCAGGTGTCGCGGACAGCCCGGCGCCCCGCTGGTCGGCCACGATCAGCCGCCTGTGCGCGGGGAGACCGCCGAGGTCGCCGAGGTAGACGGAATCCCGCATCGGTCCGCCCGGCAGGCAGACCACGGGGGCGCCGCCGGCGCCCTCCCCGAGGACACGGTAGGCGAGCTCGGTGCCGTCAGGCGCAATGAGAGTAGGCATGGTTCTGATCCCAGCAGGTGTGCGGTGTCATCGTGGAGTCGAAGCGGTGCGGAGCACCGGAGAGGCCGCCCGAGGGCACGCCTTCGCCGATGGGGTGGCTGCGGTGTCGGGCCCGCAGCGGGCAGCGGTCCGTCAACCGCGCAGTGCGGCGATCTCGGCTTCGGGGGCCAGCCCAAGGATCGGGCGGTCGGGGCGCTGCGGCGAGACTCCGCCCAGCTCCTTCAGCAGGATGGTGGCTCCGGACGGCGGGTGACGGTTGCCGCGATGGAGAAAGGTCACGTCCCAGTCGCGGGACAGGGCCTCGCTGACGATGGCGCGTCCGACGAAGCCGGATCCACCGAGCATGAGAAGTCGCATGCCAAGTACTGTCCTCACCGATGTGCCGGTTGGTCCACCCCCATCCGCCATCAGCGGAATCGCCGTCAGCTGAACGGGCGGGGCGGGCGGCCCGGCCGGCCGGGCTGACCACGCGTGTGCCCTGCCTGGCAGGTCCGAGGAAGCCGCACCGGCCACCGCGCCGGTGCGGCCCTTCTCAGGCCGGGTAGGTGATCGAGCCCAGCGGCGGGCAGGGGATGAGCGTGGTGCCGGCGCCGGGGCGTTCGACGAAGGCCCGGGCCTCGGCGGCCTGCCGGCGCCGGGTTTCCAGCTCGTCGGCGTGCCACGCGTCGAGCCTGGCCCGGGGGTAGTCCCACGAGTCGTCGATGAGACTGAGGCTGGTGTTGCCGGAGCTGCGCTGGAACTCCGCCTTCAAGGCGGCCTGTTGGAGCGCGGTCTGGGTCGCGGCGAGATCGATGCGGGCGATCAGGACGCCGATGGTGTTCGGTTCGCGGGTCGGCATGGGGGCCTGCGGGAGCAGCGACACCCCGGTGTCGAGGCGGCCGATGTTGTCGACGGTCGCGTCCTGGGCCTCCCTGATCGTGATCTGCATCTCCCGGTGCAGCCAGAAGAACTCGTCGAGGTCGGCCTGGGTGATGCGCATCCGCTGATACAGGGCCTGGAAGCGGGGATCGTGGTGCAACGGGAGCATGGGAGCCATGTGGAGCACCACACAGTCGTTGAAGCCCCCTGACACCGCGGCATCGAGGTGGAGGATGGCCAGTTCCGCCTCCCCCTGCGCGCACGCCAGCCCACCGAGGCTCGCGCGGCCCGCGGCGGCGAGCCACGCACCGTCGGGGCCGAGCGCCGTGGCACGCGCGACGACGTCGTGGAGGCCCCTGGTCCCCGCCACGGCGGGTCCCTTGGTCAGGAACTCCACCAGCACTTCGTGAAGACGGGTGGCCAATGAGCTGACGGTGTCGACCATGGATCTCCTCGGGCCTCGGTGGTGAAGAGCTGTAGGGGCGTCAAGTCTGCGGCAACCCCCTGGAGATGACGGGCGGACGGGGTGAGCGGTTCCTGCTCGTCCCCGGCAGGTCGCGGTACCACGCGTCCGACGCCTTGGATGTGAGCTTCCGGGTCTCGAAGTCGACGTGGACGAGGCCGAATCTCTGGCTGAACCCTTCAGCCCGTCGGGCAGACTGTCTCGGTTCCGCGGTTGCATCCGTACGCCGATGGGACATTCGCCCGGGCCAGCGACGCGTGTCGCTGCGAGCGGCGCGCCGCCGCTCAGCGAGAAGCTTGTCAGTTCCAGCGGACGGCAAAAGGCAGGCAAAGGCAAAGGCAAGGAGATCCGTCTCTCCTTGCCACTCTCAACGTATAGCGCACCGGGGGGCTTGCGGCAAGACCCCGGTCACGACGCAGAATCCTTGGCCGAGGCCACAACCTGCGGAAATGAGGGCACGACGTGCGGGTGTTGTTGTCGACACACGGGGGACGCAGTGACGCCGGTCCAGTGGTGGGACCGGCACTGCGGTTGCGGGCGCCCGGGGCAAAGGTGCGGGGGTGCGCGCCGCGCGACCGAGCCAGGCCGCCGGCCGCGTCGGGGGGAAGGCAACCGGAGTTGAAGACGTGCCCGACAGGCGGTTCGACAGGGCCGGAGACGCCGGAGACGCGATCGGCCGGTGCGGTGCGCCGGGACACCACGGCCTCGGAGGTATCGCGATGACCGGGCAGTACGTGCGCGACCTTCAAGAGGTCGACCAGACGCAGGTGGCGATCGTCGGCGGCAAGGGCGCGCACCTGGGCGAGCTGTCGCGGATCGAAGGCATCCGTGTGCCGGCCGGCTTCTGCGTGACGACAGAAGCCTTCCGGCGGATCATGATGGAGGGGCCGTCGATCGACGATCAGCTCGATCGGCTGTCCCGCCTGAACCCGGACGAACGGGAGGCGATCCGCGCGCTCAGCGCGGAGATCCGCCGGACCATCGAGGGGATCGCCATCCCGGGCGACCTCGCGATGGCGGTCACCGACGCGCTCGCCCGGCTCGGCGAGCAGGCCGCCTGCGCCGTCCGGTCCAGCGCGACGGCGGAGGACCTGCCGACGGCTTCCTTCGCCGGCCAGCAGGACACGTACCTGAACGTCGTGGGGCCGGCGGCGATCCTCCGGCACGTCAGCCGGTGCTGGGCCTCGCTGTTCACCGAGCGAGCCGTGACCTATCGCCGGCGCAACGGCATCGACCACCGCACGGTCCGGATGGCCGTGGTCGTGCAGCGGATGGTCTTCCCTCATGCGGCCGGCATCCTGTTCACGGCCGACCCCGTCACGGGCAACCGGCGGGTCGCCACCGTGGACGCCGGCTTCGGCCTCGGCGAGGCTCTGGTCTCCGGCCTGGTGAACCCGGACGTCTTCAAGGTGCGCGACGGCGAAGTGATTGCCAAGGCGATCGCCACCAAACCGCGTGCCGTTCGCCCCCTGCCGGCCGGCGGTACGCACGAGGTGGCGATCGACCTGCAGCGGCAGGAGCAGCCGGCACTGACTGATGCCCAGGTGGTGCGGCTGGTGCAGCTCGGGCGACGGATCGAGGCGCACCTCGGCCACCCGCAGGACATCGAATGGTGCCTGGTCGACGACGACTTCCGGATCGTTCAGAGCCGGCCGATCACCACGCTGTTCCCCGTCCCCCAGGCCGGCGACCAGGAGAATCACGTCTACGTCTCCGTCGGCCACCAGCAGATGATGACCGACCCCATGAAGCCCCTGGGGCTGTCCATGTGGCAGCTGACGGCGATGGTACCGATGCACGAGGCCGGCGGGAGGTTGTTCGTCGACGTCACCGGGCGCCTGGGCTCGCCCGCGAGCCGCGCCGGCCTGCTGGACCTCGTGGGGAGAGGCGATCCGCTGGTCAGGGACGCGTTGGAGACCGTCCTCGACCGCGGCGACTTCGTTCCGTCGCTCCCGGACGCGGGTCCCGCAGGGCCCGGGGGGCCGCCGGCGGGCGGCGCGTCCGCTCCGATCGAGACCGATCCGGCCATCGTCACCGAGCTGATCGCGCGCAGCCAGGCGTCCCTCGCCGCCCTGCGGCGCGACATCCGGACGAAGACCGGACCGGCGCTGTTCGACTTCCTGCTGGGCGCCTTCGAGGAGCACAAGCGAGTCCTCGGTGATCCGCTCAACATGCAGGCGATCATGGCGGGGATGGAGGCCACCTGGTGGCTCAACGACACGCTGCAGGAGTGGCTGGGCGAGAAGAGCGCGGCCGACACGCTCACGCTGTCCGCCCCCGACAACGTCACGTCGGAAATGGGACTGGCGCTACTCGACGTCGCCGACGTGATCCGCCCGCATCCTGAGGTGGTGGCGTTCCTGCAGGGCGTCCAGCACGAGGGCTTCCTGGACGAGGACTTCCTGGGCGAGCTGGCGAAGCTCGCGGGCGGAACCGAGGCGCGCGACGCCGTCGAGGCCTACCTCGACCGGTACGGCATGCGCTGCGTCGGCGAGATCGACATCACGAGGCCGCGTTGGCGCGAGCGCCCCAGCACGCTCGTGCCCGTGATCCTCGACAACGTCAGGCTCTTCGCGCCGGGCGCAGCCGAGCGGCGCTTCGAGCACGGGCGGCAGGAGGCGCAGAGGAAGGAACGGGACGTACTGTCACGCTTGCGGGCCCTGCCGGACGGCGAGCGGAAGGCCGACGAGACCAAACGGATGATCGACCAGGTCCGAACCTTCATCGGGTACCGGGAGTACCCGAAGTACAACATCGTCAGCCGCTACTTCGTCTACAAGCAGTCCCTGCTGAAGGAGGCCGAGCGCCTCGTGCGGGCCGGCGTGCTCCGTGAGCCGGAGGACGTCTTCTACCTCACGTTCCAGGAGTTCCACGACGTCGTGCGCACCAAGCAGGTGGACGGCCGGCTCATCCAGGGGCGCAAGGAGGCGTTCCGGTCGTACGAGGCGCTCACACCGCCCCGGGTGCTCACCTCGGACGGCGAGGCCGTCATCGGCGCGTACCGGCGCGACGACGTGCCGGCCGGCGCCCTGATCGGCCTACCGGTCTCCGCCGGGACCATCGAGGGAAGGGCTCGCGTCATCCTCGACATGGCGCAGGCCGATCTCGAAGCGGGCGACATCCTGGTCACGGCCCACACGGACCCCAGCTGGTCACCGCTGTTCGTCGCCATCGCGGGCCTGGTGACGGAGGTGGGCGGCTTGATGACCCATGGCGCGGTGATCGCGCGGGAGTACGGCTTGCCGGCCGTCGTGGGCGTGGATCAGGCCACCCGGCTGATCCGGGACGGGCAGCGGATCCGCGTGCACGGAACCGACGGGTACGTCGAGATCCTGCATTGACGGATGGTGATCTTCCGGGCGCCGTGTGGTCTTGAGTGTCTCCTGCCCGACTCGGGGTCTGTTGGCCCTTGCGGACCTGGAAGGATAGGTCATGGCGGTCCGCCGTGTGGACGTCATGGGGGAAGTGGGGGCATGTGGAACTGCGTGACATCGAGATCTTTCTGACCCTGGCCGAGGAACTGCACTTCGGCCGGACTGCGGAGCGTCTGCATGTCTCCGGGGCACGGGTCAGCCAGGCGATCAAGAAGCAGGAGCGCTCCATCGGTGCGGAGCTGTTCTCCCGGGACAGCCGCAACGTCCGGCTGACGCCGCTCGGTGAGCAACTGCGGGACGATCTGCGGGTGGTGCACCAGGGGCTGACGCAGAGTCTGGAGCGGGCTCGGCTGGCCGCCCGGGGCAAGACGGGCACGCTCCGGGTGAGCCTGTTCCCCGCCAACATCCAGGAGCTGCGGCGGTACTTCGAGACCTTTCGCACCCGCCACCCGCAGTGGGACTTGCGGCTGCGAATGTCGGCCTACGCCGACCCCTTCGCCCAGCTGCGCAACGGGGAGGCCGACATCCTGGTCACCTGGCCCGCCGTCTACGAGCCCGACTTGACCGTGGGTCCCACACTCTTCTCCGAGCCGAGAGCGCTGGCCGTGGACCACGAGCATCCGCTCGCGCGGTGGTCCTCGGTGACCCTGGAGGAGATGAGCGACTTCCAGCACGTGAGCGTCACCCCGTCGCCCGACTACTGGATGGACCACTACGTTCCGCGGCACACGCCCCAAGGCCGGTTCATCGACCGGGGCGCCGTCGTGAACAACATCGAGGAGATCTTCATGACGGTGGGCATGCGGGATGCGGTCGCCCTCTTCCCCGTGCATGTGGCCCGCTACTACCCGCGCCCGGACATCACCTACCTGCCGGTCAAGGGACTGGAGCTGCTGGCGTACTCGCTGGTGTGGCGGACCGACTCGGAGAACGAGATGATCCGCTCCTTCGCCCGCGTCGTACGCGACCTGGGGCCCCTGCCCGACTGAGGTGTGCCGGTGTGGAGATCGTCAACCCCGGGGTTAACGACCGTTGCGACAGTCACTGTTGATCCCCGCACCGCCGCGCCCGAAGCTTGATCCATTCCAACGATCGAGCACGAGAGAGGGATGCGCGATGAACGTCGTGTCCTCCGCGGTGTCCCTGACGGTCACCGACCCCGCCGCCTCCAGCCGGTTCTTCACCACCCACCTGGGGTTCCGTGAGGTCGTGGTCGACGAGGACTTCGTGGAGCTCTGCCGTGACGACGCGGCCGTCGACCTCGTCCTGGTGCGGCGCGACCTCGAACAGCACGGGTTAGGCCAAGGGCCGACCGACGTGATCGTGTCGTTCGCGGTCACCGGCATCGCGGCCGAGTACGAGCGGCTGCGGAACGAAGGGGCCGGCCTGGCCGTGACCCTCCAGCAGGAGCCATGGGGCGAGCTGGTGGTGCGGCTGATCGACCCCAACGGAGTGGTCGTCCAGCTCACCGAATGGGTGCCGCCGACCGGCGCCTGACTCTCCGGCTGCCCGCAGGCCCCCCGATACCCGGCTCCGACCGAGCCGCGTTGACCGGCACATTCGTACCCGACCTCATGCTCCACACCGACCAGGGCACCACCAGCATCGCGGAACTCATGCACGCCGCACGGCCCGTCCAGCTCGATCTGGCCGACCGTCCGGAACTCCGCGAGATCGCCCGAGAATGGGAACACCTCGTCGACATCCGCATGGCCAAGACCGATGGCCCGCCTGCCGACGCCCTGCTGATCCGCCCGGACGCCCACGTCGCCTGGGCCGCCACGCTCGCCGAACCCGCCGACACCGCCGCGCCCGCGCTGCGAGAAGCGCTCTGCCACTGGTTCGGCACACCGGACCAGCGGTAGGACCGGTCCTGGTGCTGCTCCCGGAAGGTCGTGGAGGAGTACTGATCAGAGCGTCGGATCACCGAGGCAGAAGCCGCAGGCACAGTCCAGTTCCTCCCCCTCTCTATGACCTCTCTACGACGGAGACACCTTGTCCGTTCGCATCACCGCGCTGACCGACCCCGATACCGGCCCGGCCAGCCACCGCCTGGCGTGGCTGGCATCAGACGCCGACGGAATCCCCGTCGGGTCGGCGTTCCTGCGTCTTTTCACCAGGACCGGGCAGGAGCACCTCGCCGAACTGGACCTTCAGGTCCATCCGGCCGAGCGGCGCAACCGCACCGGCTCCAAACTCCTGGACGCGGCCGTCGCCGCCGCACGCCGGGACGGCCGGCGCTGTGTCATCACCCAGGCCGAGGCCGGCTCTCCCGGCGACCGGTTCCTGCCGGCCCGGGGCTTCCGCAAGGTCCTGACCCTGACCTTCACCCGGCTGCCGCTGGCCGAGGCGGACATCACCGCTCTCACCGAGATCACCGGACAGTCACATCCCGGCTATCGGCTGGCGTCATGGGAGGGCACCGTCCCTGACGGCCTCGCCGAGACGTTCGTCGCGTCGCGTCACGCCATGGACGACATGCCGATGGGCGGCACCGACTTCGGCACGGTGACCTGGGACCTGGACCGGGTCCGGGCCGCGGCGGCGGCCGTCGAAAAGCGTGGCGACCTGCTGCACACCGTTGTTGCCATCGACGAGTCGGACGGCTCGATCGCCGGGTTCACCGAACTGGTCGTCCCCGGCGACGGCAAGGGTGACGGCCAGCACTACGGCACCGGCGTCCTCCCCGAGCACCGCGGGCACGGCCTCGGCCGCTGGATGAAGGCCGCGTCGATCCGACACGCCCGCGAGCGGCACCCCGACCTCGGCGGCCTGCTCACCGACACCGCCGACAACAACCCGTACATGCGCCACATCAACGACGCGCTCGGCTACGCGCCGACGCACACGACATTCGAGTACCAACTCGACCTCTAGAAACGACGGGGCCGGGCCATCGCCCTGACCCCCCGGCGCGGCTGCCCGTCGCCGAGGGCGACGACACCGCCATGGTCCGGATCAAGCTGCGGCTGCCCGCCGGCCTCACCGTGATGGCACCACCGCGGCAAGCACCATGCCCAGAACCGACACCGAGGATGGACAGAGAGAATGAGCACCACCGAGGACTACCAGGCCGCGGAGCAACTCCTGCGCCGACCCGCCCGCCCCGGCGAGCTCGTCATCGGCGACAAGGTCAGGCCGCAGTGGATCGACGGCGGCGCCCGCTTCTGGTACGCGGTGAGCAACGGCGTCGGCAGGCGGTTCGTACTGGTCGACCCGGCGGCGGGCACCCGCGAGCCGGTCTTCGACCACACCCTGCTCGCCACCGCGCTGGCCGCCGCCTCCGGGCAGCAGGTCGACCCGGAGGCCCTTCCGTTCACGGCCATCGAACTGGTCGGGGACGCCGTGGAGTTCGTCGCGTTCGACGCGTACTGGCGCTGCCGCCTGGACGACTACAGCTGCGAGCACGCCGAGTTCACGCCGCCGGGCAACCCGCTGGACGTGCCGTCGCCCGACCGGAAGGTCGCGGTGTCCCAGCGGGGGCACGACCTGTGGGCGGTCTCGGCGTCCGACGGCCGCGAGTGGGCGCTGACCACCGACGGCGAAGCCTCCTACGCGTACGGCACCAGCCCGGAATGCCTCGGCAACGGCACCCTGCTGCGCAAGTTCGGCGTGCCGTACCTGCCGCCGGCGGTGGCCTGGTCCCCCGACTCGACGAAGGTGCTGACGCACCGGACCGATGAGCGCGGTGTCCGGCAGACCCACCTGCTGGAGGCCAGGCCCGCCGACGGCGGCGCGCCCCTCCTGCACACCCAGCGGTACGCCTACGCCGGGGACGAGAACATGCCGGTGGCCGAGCTGGTCGTGCTGGACGTCGCCGAGGGCACGGTGATCCGCGCGCAGGCCGAGCCGCTGCTCACGCCGATGCTGTCGCCGGTCATGGGCAAGTGGGCGTGGTGGGCCGCGGACGGCTCGGCGGTGTACTACCTCGCCCAGCCCCGCGACCGGCACACGCTCTCGCTGTACCGCCTCGACCCGGCCACCGGCGAGGTCACCGTCGTGCTCAGCGAGACCGGGGAAACCCGCGTCGAGCCCAACCAGTGGAACTACGAGCCGCCGATCGTACGGGTGCTGGCCGACGAGGTCCTGTGGTACTCCCAGCGGGACGGCTGGGGCCACCTGTACCGGTACGACCTGCGCACCGGCGCACTGCTCGGGCAGGTCACGTCCGGGGAATGGGCGGTGCGGAAGATTCTGCACGTCGACGAGGCCGAGCGGGTGGTGTACTTCACCGCCTCCGGGCTGGTCGCGGAGGACCCGTACCGACGCACGGTGTGCCGGGCCGGCCTGGACGGCTCCGGCTTCGCCAAGGTCACCGACGACGAGCTGGACCACATCGTCACCCTGCCGGACACCATGGAGTACTTCATCGACTCCGCGTCCACCGTCGACACCCCGCCGGTGACCCGCGTCCGTGACTGGGCCGGGCGGGTGCTGGTCGAGCTGGAGCGCGCCGACATCAGCAGGCTCACCGCCACCGGCTGGACGCCGCCGGAGCGCTTCCGCGTCAAGGCGGCCGACGGGGTGACGGACATCTACGGGGTGCTGTACCACCCGCGCGGGTTCGACCCCGCCCGGCGCTACGCGGTGGTGGACAACATCTACCCCGGCCCGCAGACCAACCGGGTCGACCCGGGCTTCGACCCCGGCGGCATGGGCCTCGACGCGGAACCCCTCGCGGCGCTCGGCTTCGTGGTGGTCGCGGTCGACGGGCGCGGCACCCCGGGCCGCAGCAAGGCCTTCCACGACGCCTCCTACGGCCACCTGGCCGACGCGGGCTGCCTGGCCGACCACGTCGCCGCACTGCGCCGGCTGGCCGAGACCCGGCCGTGGATGGACCTGGACCGGGTGGGCGCGTTCGGCCACTCCGGCGGCGGGTTCGCCACCGTCCGGGCGATGGTGGACTTCCCCGAGGTGTACAAGGCCGGCGTGGCCCTCTCCGGCTCGCACGAGGCCCGTTCCTTCAGCCTGGACTTCGTGGAGGCCTACGACGGCGCGGACAATCCGAAGGCCTGGACCCGGGCCTCCAACGTGGACCTCGCGGACCGGCTGGCGGGCAAGCTGCTGCTCGTCCACGGCGAGATGGACGACCGGGTCCACCCTGACCACACCCTGCGGCTGGCCGACCGGCTCATCGCCGCCGACAAGGACTTCGAACTGCTCATCGTGCCGGGCGCCGAGCACACGTTCATCGACTGCCTGGCCTACGTCCGCAAGCGCTGCTGGGACTTCCTGGTACGCGAGCTGATGGGCACACAGGCACCCGGCTACCGCCCGGCCCCCATCACCATCGACCCCGCGTTGCTCAGCGAGCTCTTCGCCTGAGTGCGACCACCCCGACGCTCCGTCACCGGTAGGCCGCCTTGCGACCTACCGGTGACGGGACCGGTCAGCTGAGCACGCCCACCGGAAACCGTCGTCGGGGGGCTCGGACCACGTACGGGTTGCGGTTATCCGAGGCCGCGAGCGTCCTGCTTCAGCGCGGTGTCCACGGTCAGCGCGGTCGCCACGACGAGGCTGAGCAGCGGGTCGGCGAGCGGGCGGTGGATCTGGAGCACGTAGTTGTCGGCCGTGGTGAACATCGTCTTCGCCAGGCCTTCCCAGGTCTTGGTGATCCGGGCGACCTCGGTGTCCGTCTCGTCGACGATGGAGAAGTTCCAGGCCCGCCAGTTCTCGGCCTTGACGGCGCCGACCTTCTGCCCGCCGACCTCCATCGCGAAATTGATCTTCCCGATGGCGTTCTGCTGAACGATCTGGCCGACCTCCTGGCCGTTCGGACGCTGCACGACCACCCGCGACTTGATGAGCTTCGCCGGGCGGGTCAGCAGCAGCACCGGGGTGCCCTGCGCGTCACGGATCTCCAGCCTGTGGGTCAGGTACTGGTCGATGGAGGAGAGAAGCCGTACGACCTTGCGCAGAGCGCTCTGGCCGACCTGGACCACCGAGCCCAGCGCGGCCCCCTGCTGGTCGAAGACCGCGTACTCGTTGGTCAGCTCGATCAGCTTGGCCTTCTGGTTCACCACCAGGACCGGCTCGGAGAAGAGGGTGCCGCCGCCACCGGAGACCGGTCCGACGCCCGCCTGCTGCTGTACCTGGCGCTGCACCTTGGCGGAGTCGCCGACCGGAGCGGCCGGCTGCCCGGGGAAGCCGGGGGTGTTCGTGTTCTGGGACATGGCGGGCAGGCTAGGCTCAATCCTCCCCGGGTGGCCAGATCGTTTGACCGGACCCGGTTCGTCCGGGCCTGCGGATTGTGCCCGTGACCTGCAGATTCGGCCGCTGCGAACGCCAGTTGGCCGCCACCCGACGGCAACGATGTGGCCGATGTCACACCCGTGACGCCCCCTCTGCGCAGCCCCGTCGACCGCATTCGTCCCGGCCCGGACCTGTCGCAGCAACAGCTCCCGGGCCTCGCCCACCGACCAACGAGGCGACAGCGCATCCACCTCGCAACGACCTCTCCGAGTACGTAGCAAGCCAGGCGAGCGCCAAGCCCTACTGAGACCTCAACCACTGCGCTCGTCAGGACCGATGAGCGGCAATCAGGTCGCGGTACCAGGCGTACGAGGCCTTCGCGGTGCGGCGCTGCGTCTCGAAGTCGACGTGGACGAGGCCGAAGCGCTGGTGGTAGCCCTCGGCCCGTCGAACGGGCTGTCATCGTAGTTGTCTGCCGGCTCAGCTGTGTCCACGGAACATCGGACCGGCGGATTCGCCCGCCGCTGCCCGTCCTTCCGGACCCGACGCCGTCCGGCGACCGGCCGGCCCGCTCGCCGCCACCTGCCGGTCACGGGCCCGGCGGTCATCCCCACCAGGGGCCCGACCCGGTCGCCGACGTGTGTAGGTTGGCTGCCCGCCGCCGCTCGACCGGCCGCGCCCCTCACCCCCGGCCTTCAGGAGGCTCGCCATGCCCGCATTCCCAGGTTTCCCCACCGGCGCCCGGCCGGGCGCGGATCCGGCCGACGCCGCAGCCGTGTGGCAGGTGATCACCACCATGTACGAGGCCTACGCGGCCGGGGACCGCCCGCTGATCGACGCCTGTCTCGACCCGGAGGCCACCGTCTGGGACTCCGGGACGGCCGAGCTGCTCTACGGAAAGCCGGACCTGGACCAGGTGCGGGAGGCCCGCCCGGCTCCGGGCGAGGGGCCGGTGGAGACCGGATTGGAGCCGTACGGACCGGTGGTGGACGTCTTCGGCGACATCGCGGTGTTGCGCTTCTGGCTGCGGGTGGATTTCGCGCCCGACCCGGACACCGGCGAGCTGCGCCCCGAGCTGGTCCGCAACACCGCCGTCCTGCGGCGTGGCGGGAACGCCGCGTGGCACATCGTCCACCTGCACGAGGACGTGCAGCAGCCGGGTGGGGTCTCTGTCGGAGATCACTGAACCGGGCGCAGCGCACTGCGGTGGTCCGCCGGCCGTGCGCTGCGCACAGCTCCTCCCGGAGGCCCCGGACTAGCGTCCTCGGCGATCCCTTGGAGCAAGCCGGGAGGCGGCATGACGTATCGAGTGGCCATGGACATCGGTGGGACGTTCACCGATGTCGTCGCCTATGACGAGGACAGCGGTACCTTCTTCGCGGCCAAGGCGCCGACGACGCCGGGAGACCTGGCCGAGGGGGTCTTCGCCTCACTGGGCCGGGCGGTAGACTCGCCCGGCGACATCTCCTTCTTCGTGCACGGCACGACGCAGGGCCTCAACGCCCTGCTGGAGCGCAAGGGCGCCCGCGTCCTGCTGGTCACGTCGGCCGGGATGCGGGACGTCTACCACATCGCCCGGGGCAACCGGGACCGGATGTTCGACCTGCATTACCGCAAGCCGAAGCCGCTGGTGGACCGCTGCGACACGGTGGAGGCGGGCGGCCGCCTGGACTGGCGTGGCGCCGAGCTCGAACCACTCGACGAGGACGCCGTGCGGGCCGCTGCCCGGCGCGCGAAGGACGAGGGCTTCGACGCGGTCGCCGTCTCGTTCCTCTTCTCGTACGTCAACCCGGACCACGAGCTGCTGGCGGCGAAGATCCTGGAGCAGGAGCTCGGCGAGGATGTCGTCGTGGTGCTGTCGCACCAGGTGGCCGGCGAGTGGCGCGAGTACGAGCGGACGTCCTCGGCCGTCCTGGAGGCCTACACCGGCCCGGTCGTGCGCCGGTATCTGAGCCGGATCGAGGGGCGGTTCGCCGAGCACGGCCTGACCGTCCCGGTCCAGGTGATGCAGTCCTCCGGCGGCATCGTGAACGCCGCCCACGCCCGCCGGCACCCGCTCCAGACGCTGCTGTCCGGGCCGGTCGGCGGCACCATGGGCGGGGCCGCGGCGGCGGGTCTGCTGGGCCGGCGCAACGCGATCTGCGTGGACATGGGCGGCACCTCCTTCGACGTCTCGCTGGTCCTCGACGGCCGGCCCGACGTCTCCAACGAGGGCTCGGCGGACGGCTTTCCGGTCCTCATGCCGCTGGTCAACCTGCACACCATCGGCGCCGGCGGCGGCTCCCTCGCGTACGCGGAGGCCGGCGGGCTGCGCGTCGGCCCGGAGTCGGCCGGCGCCGTGCCCGGGCCCGCCTGCTACGGCCGCGGCGGCACCCGGGCCACCGTCACCGACGCCAACGCGGTGCTCGGCCGGGTCGATCCGGAGTGGTTCGCCGGCGGCCACATGACGCTCGACGTGGCCGCGGCCCGGCAGGCCGTCGGCACGCTCGCCGGCGAACTCGGCCTCGACCCGCTGGAACTGGCGGGGGGCATCTGCGATGTCGCGAACGCCAAGATGGCCCAGGCGATCCGCACCCTCACAGTCGAACACGGCCTGGAGCCAAGGGAGTTCGTCCTGTTGGCGTTCGGTGGGGCGGGCCCGATGCACGCGGTCGAGATCGCCCGCGAGCTCGGTATCCGTGAGGTCGTCGTGCCGCGCTTCCCCGGGGCGTTCTCCGCCTGGGGGATGCTCGGCACCGAGGTCCGCCGTGACCTGACCCGCCAGTTCTTCACCTCGGGCGCCGACCTCGACGGCGAGGCCATGGCCCGCGCGCTGGCCGCTCTGGAGGACGAGGCGCTGGCCGAACTCGGCGAGCAGGGCGTCCCCGTGGAGCGGCGGCGGGTCGAGCACGTCGTCGACATGCGGTACGCGGGCCAGGACTACACCCTCGCCGTGCCCCTGCGGTTCGCCGCCGAGCCGGCGGCCGACGACTTCCTCGCCACCGCCGCCGGGCGCTTCGCCCAGCTGCACGAGTGCCGCTACGGGCACGCCACGCCCGAGGCGCCCGTCGAGTTCGTCACCCTGCGCAGCACCGCGCTCGGGGCGCTGCGCGAGATCGCGGCCGTGCCGTACTCCGCCGGCGAGGTCGCCTCCGACACCGTGCAGCGGCGTCAGGTCGTCTTCGGCGGCCGGCCGCACGACACCGCGGTCCTGCGCCGTGAGCGGCTGGTGCCCGGACAGCGCGTCGACGGACCCGCCGTCATCGTGGAGGCCACCTCCACCACCGTCGTCCCGCCCGACTCGTCGGTCACCGTCGACGAGAACGGCTTCCTCGTCATCAAGGTTGGAGCTACGGCATGACCGACGCCGGCACCCGGGCCATCGACCCGGTCACGACAGAGATCATCCGCTGCGCGCTGCTGCAGGCCGCGGAGGACATGAACACCACGCTCATCCGGTCGTCCTACACGCCCACCATCTACGAGGCGAAGGACTGCGCGGTCGCGCTGCTCGACCGGGACCACAACGTGCTCGGCCAGTCCTCGGGCCTGCCGATCTTCCTGGGCAACCTGGAGGTGTGCACCCGGGCGACCGAGGCGATGTACGGCGCGGAGGTCTGGCGTCCCGGTGACGTCTGGGTCCTCAACGACTCGTACATCGGCGGCACCCACCTCAACGACGTCACCGTGTACGCCCCGATCTTCGCCGAGGACACCGCCGACGGCGGCGAACTCATCGGCTTCGCCGCCTCGCGGGCGCACTGGATCGACATGGGCTCCAAGGACCCCGGCGGGTCGATGGACTCCACGTCCATCTACCAGGAGGGCCTGCGGATGGGCCCCCTGAAGATCTACCAGGACGGCGAGCCCTGCGAGCAGGCGCACGCGCTGATCGCCCGCAACGTCCGCTTCCCGCAGCCGACGCTCGGCGACATGCGCGCCCAGGTCGCCTGCGCCCGCACCGGCGCCCGGCGGTTCGCCGAGATCGTTCGCCGCTGGGGGCTGGAGACCGTCCTCGCCGCGCGGGACGCGATCTTCACCCAGACCGAGCGGCTGGAGCGCGAGCAGATCGCCGCCATCCCGGACGGCGTCTACACGGCGACCGGCCACCTGGACAACGACGGCATCGACCTCGCCACCCCGCTGCACGTCACCGTGCGCGTCGAGATCTCCGGCGACCGGATGACGATGGACGTCACCGACTGCGCCGACCAGGCGACCGGCCCCGTCAACTGCGGCGCGGCCCAGACCGTCGCCGCCTGCCGGGTCGGCTACAAGCTGCTGGTCAGCGGCGACGTTCCGCTCAACGGCGGATCGTTCAGGCCGCTCGATGTGGTCACCCGGCCGGGTTCGATGCTCGCCGCCGTCGAGCCGGCGGCCTGTCAGTACTACTACTCCCACCTCGGGCTGGTCATCGACCTGGTCGTCAAGGCGCTCGCGCCCGCGGTGCCCGCCCGGGCGGCCGCCGCCAGCTACGGCGACTCGATGATCGTGCAGTTCACCGGGACCGACCCGCGCAACGGCAGGCTGTTCGTCTCCCAGGAGGCCACCGTCGGCGGCTGGGGGGCCTGGCAGACCGACGACGGCGAGTCCTGCCTGATCAACAACGTCAACGGCTCCCTGCGGGACATGCCCGTCGAGGTGCTGGAGACGCTCTTCCCGGTGCGCGTCACCGAGTACGCCGTCCGCCCCGACTCCGGCGGCGCGGGCCGCACCCGCGGCGGCAACGGCGTGGTGCGCGAGTACCGCTTCGAGGCCGACCAGAACCTCTCCCTGTGGTGGGAGCGTTCGGTCACCCCCGCCTGGGGCGTCTTCGGCGGCGGCGAGGGCGCCCCGCCCCGGGTCGTCCTCAACCCCGGGCGGGACGACGAGCGCGAGCTGCTCAAGGTCAACGCACTGGCGGTGCGCCGGGGCGACGTGCTGCGCTGCGAGAGCGGCGGAGGCGGCGGGTTCGGCCCGGTCGCCGAGCGCCCCGCCGAGGCAGTGCGGGAAGACCTCCGGCAGGGCCTGCTCACCCGCGAACGGGCGGCCGCCGCCTACGGCCTCGACGCCTGACCCACCCCACCACCCCTGATCCGGGCCCGGTTGCCAACTCCCCCCACACGGCGACCGGGCCCACCTCTCGTTCGCCACCCCCGTCCCCACGAGCCGGCCCGTGCGGACGGGGGTCGCCCCGCTTACTCGAGACCCGTGAGCAGGACGCGGCAGGCGAGGTGCAGCGGAAGGCGCTGGTCCGGGTCCTCGGGATCGAAGCCGAGCGCGCGGATGCGCTCCAGACGGGCGGAGACCGTGTTCCGGTGGACGCCCAGGATCTCCGCTGCCTCGGACGGGGCCGCGCCCTGGTCCAGCACGACGGCCAGGGTGCGCAGCAGTGCTCCGTCCCGGTCCGCGCGGAGCAGTGGCGCCAGCACCACCTCGGCCGGGCGCCGCAGCGCCGCCGTGGGGAGCGCGGCCATCAGTTGGGCCGGCCCCATACGGTCAGCTCGGACCACGGAGCCGGGCACGGCGGCGACCGCCGCCGCGGCCCGGGCATCGGTCAGTGCCGCGCCGAGGGTGTCGGCGCCGGTGGCCGGGCCGGCCACCCCGCCGGAAACCGGAAGGCGATCAGCGATGGCCCGAACGGCCGCGAGCAGCTGTGTCTCGCCCTGTCGCAGCCACACCTCCGGGCCCGCGTCCGGAAGATCGGCCGCCGCGGACCGCCAGGACACCCAGCCGTCCTCGCGGGCGACGAGCGGCCCGCCGACGCCGTACTTGGCCCACAGCGCACGCAGCGCCGGTCCTGGCTCGATCCCGGTGCCCGGGTCCGCGGCCAGTCGCAGGGCGAAGGCGACCATCGGGCCGGACAGCGACCAGCCGAGTGCCGCCGCCTCGGTGCGGATCCGGTCGCGGGCTCCTTCGTCCTGCTCCGGGGAGGCGTGCGTCAGCTGATCCAGCAGCAGTTCGCTCCGTCGGGCCAGCTGTTCCTCGCCGAGGCGGCGGGTGGCGGACCATGCGGTCAACGCGGGGACCGCCAGCCGCAGCACCGTCTCGACCGTCGTCGCCCAGCCCGGCTCCTTCGAACGGGAGTCTGCGACGAGTACCACCAGCGGCCGTCCGTCGGGCCCCGGCACCTCCAGCCGTACCGCGTCCGCGGAAGCGAGCGCGGCCTGCCGCCCGGTCAGCATCCCGCCCATCGGATCGGTGAGCGCCACCGACGTGGCGGGCAGCACCGCATGCAGCGCCGCCAGCACGCGTTCGGCGTGCGGCCCGGCGGCGGCGAGCCGCTGGGCGGCCTGCGCCAGCAGCGCGGTCCGCCCGGCGTCCGGCCGGGACACCGCGGAAGCGATCCGTACGGCGCCCTCCAGTGCGTCCTCGCGGATCAGCAGCAGCGGCACCCCGAGCCGGTCCGCGAGGGCCCCCGACGGATGCGCGGCCACCGCCGCCTCGGGTACGACGACGCAGGCGGCCGCGTGCTCCCAGGCCTTGCGCAGGGCCATCTCCACGACCCATCCGGTCCGGGCGAGGGTGTCGGTGAGAACGACCGCGGTGTGCGGGCGCAGGTCGTCGAGTGCCTCCCGCCGGTCGACGATGCGCACGTCCAGGACCTCGCCGCCGCTTCCCGCCGCGCCGAAGATGCGGATGCCGGGCAGCGGGCCGTACTGGACCAGCTCCGCGACGGTCATGGGCGCGGGCAGGTCGGGCCGTCTCACCACGGGGTTTCCTCCGGTCCTTCGGTGTCCCCGTCCGGAGAGGTGTCCCCGTCCGGGGCGGGGCCCAGCAGGATGAGGCCGCCGGCGGCGGCCAGTCGGCGGCCCCGTGTGGAGTGCCAGGCGGGTGCGGCGGGGATCACGACGATCTCCACGTCGATGCCGGGCACGGCACGTTCGACGTCCAGCACGCGCTGCTCGGCCGCCGACAGCATCAGGATCTGGTCGGGCGCGGCCGCGACAGGTGCGCCGTCGGCGAGGACCAGCAGCACCTCGTTGTGCGCCTCCAGCCGGAACCGGCGGTGCAGGCCCTCGGTCTCGGAGACGACCACGCTGGTCGGCCGGGACGGCAGCGGCGCGCCCGCAGCGGTGTCCGGTCCCGGTGGTGCGGGGTGCTCGACGGCGGTGATCCGCCCTACTGCCAGCCTGCGGGGCCGCGGCTGCCACGGCGCGAACGGGTCGCCCTGGGGTGGACGCCCCGCCGCCAGGGCCCGGCTCACGGTGCCCGGGACGACGGTCGCGGCCAGCCGCTCGCCGTCCATGGCGTAGCAGGCGGCGACGGCCCAGCCGCCGGCCGCGAGGACCAGCGGCCGTACCAGCTCCTCCACGCGGCTGCCGGCCGCGTCCAGGACGACCACATCGCCGGCGGGCGTGGCCAGGGCGACCGGTGCGACATCGATCCCGGCGATCGTGAACGTCGTCTGCTCCAGCAGCGGGAGCACCCGTCCGCAGCCGTCCCCGTCCACGAGCGGCAGCCCGCATGACGCCGCCGTGACGACGGAGAGCAGGGCGTTCTCGGCCGCGGTGTTGAGCGCGACGACGGCGTCCGCTGTCCGGCCCAGGCGCCGCTCCAGCGCCCGTACGGCCCGGCGCGGCTCCTCTCCGGTGGGCAGGTACTCGGCGAGCGCCGCCGAGGATCCGACCAGGCTGACGGTCACGCACATCCGTCCGGCACCGAGCGCCCCGGCTCCGATCAGCGGCACCGGCCCGTGCTCGCCGATCGCTGCCCGCGCCCAGTCGAGGCTCGCCCGGTGCGAGGAGTACTCGGCACCGGCGGCGAGCACCAGCGCCCCCTTCGCGAGATCCTCCAGCCGCGCGGCGTCGAGTAGGGTCCTCGCCTCGGAGGTCATGGGCGCCGACCCGGCAGGCACCGCCGACGGCCGCTCATGACGGGCGTCCCGTGGGGCTGCCGAGGGCGCGGGCACGGATGCGGTGCACCCCCTCCGGCAGGTACGAGACCGGGGTGTGCGTGGTGAAGTCGATACGGACGGTGTCCGGGGCGGCGCCGGCCGCGACGGCCCTGGCCAGGGCCTGGTCGCCGGCGAGGCCGAGGAGGCGATCGAGTTCGGCGCTGCCGCCGGCGACGGCGACCTGGTCGACCTCGGCGACGATCTCGCAGCGGGCGGCTCCGTACGCGGCGGCGGCGATCGCGGCCGCCGGATCCGGGGTGCGGACCGGTACGAGCCAGGGGCCGCCGCCCGCCGCGAGCAGCACACCGCCGGGGGCCCTCTGCTGGACCCTGGCCACCAGGGCGGCGACCTGCTCGGCACCGGCCTGCGCCAGGTCACCGCTGGGGAGGACGTCGGCGCGGATCCGGTCCAGGTCCAGGTCGACGCCGCCGAGGCCGGGGCCGGCGTCGGAGCGTTCCACCTCGCCGTCGGTGACGCTCACGCACCGGAATTCCGCCGCACCGGCGTCCACGACCACGGCGCGCTCCGCTCCGGCCGCGAGCGCGGCGCCCCGCGCGGCGCTCGCGGTGGTGGAGGCGGTGGCGAGGATCGGGTAGCGGCGGAAGTACGCGGCGCAGACCAGTCCGCCGGTGTTGCGGGCCAGGTGCAGCGGCGCCCGGACGCCGCCGGCCCGCAGGGCGCGTTCGGCCGTGTCGGTCAGGCACACGGCCCACGGTTGCAGGGCGGCGTTGAGGACGGCGGTGTTCTCGCGTTCCCTCAGTCCCGATCGGCCGGTCTCGTGCGACAGGGTGATCTCCGCGCCGGGCACGGCCTCCGCGATGGCCTCGGCGGCGGCGAGTTCCGGGTCGGGCCGGGTGAGCGCGCCGGCCGCCGCGACGGCGAAGGCGGCGACGCCCTCGGTGGCGGCGCGCCGGGCGAAGTCGGTGACGGCCGCCCGGTCGAGCGGGGCGAGCGGCCGCCCGGTCAGCGCCGAGCCGCCGCGTACGACCCGGCTGAGCGGGCCGATGGCGCGGGCGGCCCGCTCGGGCCAGCCGGCGAGCGGCCCGAGAGCCGGATGACAGGGTGGGGAGATCCGCAGGACGGCAACCGGCCGGAGCCGCAACGGGCCCCGCTCCAGATCGGTGGTGAGGCCGACGGCGTCGACCTCACCGATCCGGTCCTCGGGCAGGGCGGCGAGCACCGCACGCAGGCAGTCCGCGAGGCCGGGAACGCTGTCCACCACCGCGTGCGCCACCGGGTACCCTCCCGGCTCGACCAGCACGGCGACGGTGGTGGCGCGCCCCACGTCCACTCCCAGCCTCACCCGCACCATCCTGTCACCGTCTGTCCCGGTATGTCACTCCAGATCCCTGCCCTCGGTCTCCGGCAGCGGCACGGCCACGACGAGCGCCACGACCAGGAACGCGGTGATGAACAGCACCGTGGACGAGAACCCGGTCGCCCGGGCCAGCAGGTAGCCGACCACCGACGGTGCGACCGAGGTGGAGATCAGCTGAGCCGCGGTCGCCCAGGAGTAGCCGGTGCCGCGCAGCGCGGTCGGGTAGAACTCGCCGTTCCAGGTGTTCCAGACGCCCCACGCGCCGAGGCTGAAGAACGACAGGGCGAAGTTGGCGACGTACAGCTCGGTCAGCGTGCTGGAGTAGGCGAACAGCACACCGCTGACCGCGGAGGCCGCAACGTACGGCAGGAAGACCTTCTTGCGGCCGAAGCGCCCGGTCAGGTACGACGCCGAGACGTAGCCCGGGATCATGAACAGCGCGCTCAGCGCCACGAAGCCCAGGCTGCTGGACATGCTCAGCCCCTTCTCCTGCAGCAGCGTGGGCAGCCAGGTCTGCAGACCCCAGTAACCCCAGTTGAAGGCGAAGTTCACGACCAGCATGAGCACGGTGATCCGCAGCAGCCGACCCCGCAGCAGCGCCAGGGGGTTTCCGGCCCGTTCGGGCTCGACGACGGCGAACACGGTGCCCTCCGGGACCTCGACCCCGAGGCCGAGCAGGACCTCCCGGGCTTCGGCGTGCCGGCCCCGGCCCGCCAGCCAGTACGGCGACTCGGGCACCCAGGCCCGGATCGCGAACACCCACAGGCCCGCCAGCGCGCTGGCGATGGCCACCACGTGCCAGCCCATCCCCGACAGCGCCTGCGTGACCCCCACGGCGGCGAGCACCCCGATCGGCCATCCGATCGACAGGTACACCGCCGCCCGCCCGCGCACCTGGGCAGGCAGCAGCTCCATGAAGTACGGGAAGGTGATCGTGTAGATCCCGGCCAGGGCGATCCCGGACAGCACCCGGCCGGCCATCAGCGTCGCGAAGTTCGGCGAGAACGCGCTCGCCAGCGCCACAGCACCGTACGAGCCGAGGCTCCACAGGCACACGGCCCGCCGCCCGATGCGGTCGGCGACCGGCCCCCACACCAGCGAGCCGGGAATCATGCCGAGGGCCACGGCCGACAGCAGCCAGCCGATCCGGCCGGCGTCGATCCGGAAGGCGTCGCCCAGGTCGGACGATACGTAGACCAATGCGAGCTGTTCCCACGATTCGATGACGAAGGCCATGAACAGGGCGAGGGCGATCATCACGTGGGCCCGCCCGAACGGCATGCGTTCGAAGTAGGCGCCCACGGGCTGGGCGCCGGCGTCCCCATCCGGGACTCCGGCGACTCCGGACTGTACTGAGACTGCGCTCATCGGCTGCCCTCCTGGCACTGGTACCGACAGGCACACCGTCGGACGCGGTGTGAATGCGAGGCACCATAAACAGGGCACCACAACCGGAACCGTGCTCCGGGCACAACCGATGGACTCCCGAGTGTGCCCACGGCACAGGCGGCCGAAGCGGCGACGGCGAAGGGAGCACCGCGCCCTGGACGAGGATGCCCACCACACCGCCGGGGACCGCCCCGGCACCTGCCCTCCCGACTCCTGTGCCCGGGCGGCGCGAGCCTCCGAGGACGGCGGGGCGATCAGTTCTGCCGGCCCGCGGGGTTCGCCGACTCCGGGTTCTGATCGCGCGGGCGAACGCGGACGACAAGGCTCGGCGAGCCTGCGTGACGGAGCCGTTCAGACTTCACAGGGGTCTGCCGGGCTCCGGCACCGTCCGCCGGCCCTCCACAGCCGCTTGCCCCGCGGGGCGACCATGGAGGTACACGCACGGCCGCCGCAGCCACTCGGAGGAAGTGAGGCAGATGGCTGTCATCTCCACCATGGTTCCGCTCGGGACGCCCGCGCCCGATTTCTCGCTGCCCACGATCGACGGCCGGGCCGTGGCACGTGACGACTTCGCCGCCGCACCGGCCCTGCTCGTGGCCTTCCTGTGCAACCACTGCCCCTATGTCAGGCATGTCGAGCAGGCCTTGGGCCGGCTGGTCGACGAGTTCCCGGACCTGGCAGTCGTCGGGATCTGCAGCAACAGCCCGGCCGTCGCGCCCACCGACGACACCGACGGGCTGCGCGCCCAGGTCGTGCGCACGGGCTGGACCTTCCCCTATCTCGTCGACGTCGACCAGTCCGTCGGCCGGGCGTACCACGCCGCCTGCACACCGGACTTCTTCCTCTACGGCGCCCGTCGGGAGCTGGCCTACCGGGGTGCCATGGACGAGTCCACACCCGGCAACCAGGAACCGGTCACCGGCGAGCTGCTGCGTGAGGCCATCGGTCTGGTGCTGGCCGGCAAGCCCGTCCCGGAACCTCACCGGGCAAGCATGGGCTGCTCCATCAAATGGGCCTGACCAGCGGGCATCCATCAGCCTGATCGGCAGCTACAACGTGCACTTCGTCGCCCCCGGTACCACCGACCGCGACATGCCGTGCGGCCCCACCGCCTCCTGAAGTCCCGCTACCACCGCCCAAGCGCCCAGATCCGGCAGCACGGCCGTTTGGTGCGGCCGGATTCCCCGTCTACTGTCTCGCCCGGGAACGACCCGCGCTCTACCTCCCGCTCGGTGCCCGGTTGGCGGCGATCAGGTCGCGGTACCAGGCGTACGAGGCCTTGGGCGTCCGCCGCTGCGTCTCGAAGTCGACGTGCACGAGACCGAATCGTTGATTGAACCCCTCGGCCCGTCGAACAGGCTGTCATTGTTCGGACCCGTCGATCACTCCTGCCGACATCGCGCCGCTTCTCAGCCACCTGCACCGCCTCCGCGAAACAGCTGCCCGGCACCTTGAGTACGACGCCCTCGTCCCGGAACAGACCCTCTCGCACTCAACGAGCGCATCCACCAGTCACTCAACGCGGTCCACCACGCCGCGCGCCTGCGGCACTGCCTCCACGAAGAGTTTTCCAGGCGGAAGCTGAATCCTTTTCCTGGCTGGTGGCTCTTATGGTCGAACGGCTGTGAGGGCGTGTTGGAGGAGGTAGATGTGGTCGTTGTCAGCATGGTGCCGCGTTGCAGTGCTGGTGTGCAGTCGCGTGGCGCTCCTGGGGCTGCGACCGGAGCCAAGTCGCTCACCGAAGTGGCTGTTCCCTCGGCTGCGGACGACGGGCCGGGAGGCCGGAGACCGAACGTGTGGCCGCTGCTGTCGCATGGTTGCCCGATGAACAGTGTCGTGTACTGATCACGCATGACGTCCGGGGTCCACCAGAAAAGACCGGTGCCCAGTCGCTCAGGCTGATCACGACAGCGGTGATGTCGCGGCCGCACGGCGTGCGCCGCCGTGCATGAGCACCTGAACACCCGCCCCCGGGGAGAACGCCTCACGATGCACAGCACCTCCGACAGCGCGTTGAGACACGCCGAGCCCGAGATGGACGACGGCGCGTTCGCAGCAGGCGCCACGGCTGCGGCACCGTCGCAGGCGGCGCCCGCCCGTCCCGCACCGTTGGCACCCGCGCGCAGGTGCCGTCCGCGTTCCGCGCCCCTGTTCCGCAATCGATCGAACACCGAGAGGCCCCTCATGATCCTTTCCTCACCCTCCCGTGCATCCCGAGGGGTGCTGCTGGTGCACGGCGCATGGCACACCGGTCACGCTTGGGACGGCGTCGCGGCCGGGCTGCGGGCACGTGGTGTCGCCGTGGCCGTCGCCGAGCTGCACCGTGGATCGCTGGCAGCCGACATAGCCGCGGCCGAGACCGCACTGGACCAGCTGCCCGAGGGCGGCCCCGCCATCGCGTGCGGTCATTCCTACGGCGGAGCCGTCATCACCGGCCTTCCGCCGCACAAGACCGACCACCTCGTGTACCTCGCCGCGATGATGCCCGACCACGGCGAGACCGCCCTCGGCCTTCTCGCCGGTGCACCGCCCACCGACCTGGGGACCAGCATGATCGGTGACCCTGCCGGAACCACGACGATCGACCCGAAGGCAGCGGGAAGACTGTTCCATGCCCAACTCGGCGAAGAAGAACGTGCCCGCCACACCGCCGAGCTCGTCCCTCAACTGATGGCCCCCGGCCATCAGCCAACGACCAGCGCCGCCTGGCACCAGCGGCCCAGCACCTACGTGGTCTGCACCGAGGACCGCGCCATGCACCCAGACCTGCAACGCCGATTCGCCGCTCGCGCAACCCGCGCGCTCACCTTGCACAGCGACCACGGAGTCTTCGCATCACACGAAGAAGAGACCATCGGACTACTCCACCAACTGGCCATCGGAGGCCGCCTCACCCCGGCCGACTAGGGAGTGTGTTTCGAGAGTGCGCTGGTGAGCACGCCCGGCCAGGGCGGTCATCCCTCGTCATCGCCCCCGCTGGTGTCACTTCACGGATCCGGCCATCGCTCCCTGGATGAAGAACCGCTGGAAGCAGAGGAACACCCCCACGGGGACCAGGAGGGACAGGAACGCACCGGGTGCGAGGATGTCCATGTTGCTGCCGAACTGCCGCATCTGGGACTGCAGGTAGACGGTCAGCGGCTGCGAGTCGTTGCCGGCGAAGATCAGCGCGACCAGCATGTCGTTCCAGACCCAGAGGAACTGGAAGATGCACAGCGAGGCGACGGCCGGTGCGGCGAGCGGCAGGGCGAGGGTGCGGAAGATCCGCCACTCCCCGCAGCCGTCCATCCGCGCCGCCTCCAGGAGTTCGGCGGGGATCTCCAGGAAGTGGTTGCGCATCAGGAACACGGCGAACGGCAGCCCGTAGCCGACGTGAAACAGCACGACGCCGGGGATGGTGCCGAACAGCCCGACGGCGCCCTCGAGTTTGGCGACCGGGATGAGCCCGACCTGGACGGGGACGACCAGCAGCCCGACCACACCGAGGAAGACGGCGTCCCGGCCGGGGAAGCGCATCCAGGCGAAGGCGTAGCCGGCGCCCGCGGCAAGGGCGACGGTCAGCAGGGTTGCCGGGACGCTGATGAGTACGGTGTTCCACAACGCCTTGGGGACGTCGCCGCCGCCGAGCAGCGCGGTGTAGTTCTGCAGGGTGAGCTGGGCGGGCTCGGTCAGTGCCGTCCACCAGCCTCCGGTGGCGGCGACCTGCTTGGGGCGCAGCGAGGAGACCAGCAGGCCGACGGTGGGCACCAGCCAGGCGACGGCGGCCACGATCAGCACGGCTTGGACGACGCCGCTCCGGGTGAGGGCGGCGAGCCGGGTCGTTAGCGGCAGCGCGGGCCGGCCGGCGGGCACCGGTGCGGGCACGGTGGTGGCGGCGGACGGGGCCGCCTGGGTGGTGGTCATGCGCGGCTCCCTCGGAAGCGTCGGACGTTGAGGAGCATCACCGGGACGACGAGCAGCAGCAGCAGGACGCTGAGTGCGCTGCCGAGGCCCTGGTCGTTGCCGCCGCCGAAGGAGACCAGGTAGAGCCGGAGCGCGAGCACGCTCGCGTCCTGCTGCACCGGTCCGGGCGCGATGATGTACACGAGGTCGAAGATCTTCATCACGTTGATGACCATGGTGATGAACACGACGCCGAGGACCGGCGCGAGTTGGGGCACGGTGATGCGGCGGAAGATCTGCCATTCGCCGGCACCGTCGATCCTGGCCGCCTCGATGGTCTCGCGGGGTAGGTTGGCGAGGCCCCCGGCGATGATGACCATGGCGAAGCCGGCCCAGATCCAGATGTAGGCGCCGATGATGGCTGGGGTGATGAACGCCGGGCCGAGCCAGTCGACGCCGCGGTAGGGGGCGGCGAAGTTCGCGGCCGGCATCACCACCGAGGTGGTGGCGGACGGGGCCGCGCCGAACCGGAAGGTGCCGTCGTCGGCGGTGGTGGTGGTGTCGACCGTCCTTCCGCCGTCCCGGAGTTGGACGGTGACGCCGGGCAGGCCCTTCTTCCCGGCGTCCAGCCGGCCGGGGTGGCCGCCGCCGCCCGGGACGAAGTCCAGGAACACCGTGCCGCTGACCCCGTCGCCGCCGGCCGGCTCCTGGGCCGTCCGGGCGGTGGCCGGGAGCGCGGCGGGCTGCACGCCGACCAGCGGCAACAGCACGACGCGCGTGCTGGTGGGCGCCGTGACGTCGCCGCCGCCCTGGGCTTGGTCGAGGCCGCCGCCGGGGCGCGGGTGGGCGCCCGGGTAGGTCGGCTGGTCGTTGAAGGTGTCGTGGACGGCGACCGCGGCGGCGTTGAGCACGCCGCGGTGCGGGTCCGCGTCGTACACCGTGCGGAAGATGATCCCGGCGGCGAGGAAGGAGATCGCCATCGGCATGAAGACGAGCAGCTTGAACGCGGTGGCCCAGCGGACCTTCTCGGTGAGCACCGCGAACACCAGGCCGACGGCGGTCACCAGTGCCGGGGCGACGGCGACCCAGATCGCGTTGTTGCGCACGGCGGTGAGGGTGGCGTGGTCGGTGAAGGCGGTGCCGTAGTTGTCGAGACCGACGAAGCGGTGGCCGGAGGCGTCGAAGAGGCTGCGGGCCACCGAGTAGCCGATGGGGTAGACGACGAGGGCGCCGAGCAGCAGCAGGGCGGGCAGGACGAAGAGCAGGGCGAGGCCCCGGTGGCGCCGGAGGGCGCCACCGGATGCCCGGCCCCTGCGGGGTGAGCGCAGAGACATGGTGGATCAGCCCTTGTAGGCCTTGGCCGCGTCGGCTTCGAGCCTGGCCGCGGCGCCCTGGACGTCGGAGGGGTTGGCGAGGAAGTCCTGGAGGTCCTTCCACTCGCCCTGGCCCGCGGTGCCACCGAACGCGGCGGGGGCCTGGTCCGACATGTCGAAGCGGAAGGTGTCGCCGGCGTCGATCACCGACTTGGCGAACTGCCGGGTGGTGTCGTCGGGGTAGACCGAGGGGTCGACGGCCTTGTTGGGCGAGATGAAGCCGCCGGCCTTGGCCCAGACGGTCGCAGCCTCGGGGCCGGCCAGGAACTCGACGAACTTCTGCGCGGCCTCGGGGTGCTTGGCGCCCTTGAGGACGACTGCCGCGTCGCCCGCGCCCATCACCGGGGCCTTGCCGCCGTCCACGGCGGGGAACGGAAACACCTTGGCGTCGGTGCCGACCTGCTTCTTCAGCTCGGAGGCGATGACGCCGCCGACGAAGTCGCCCTCGTGGGTCATGGCGGCCTTGGGTTGTGTTCCGAAGACCTCCTGGACGGAGGTCGGGAAGTCGGTCTGCAGGGCGCCCTGCCCGCCGCCGGCGACGAGTTGCTTGTCGCCGAAGACCTTGCCGAGGGTGGTCAGGGCCGTGAGGACCGACGGGTCGGTCCACGGGATCTCGTGCCGGGTGAGCTTGTCGTAGAGCTCGGGTCCGGCCTGGGAGAGGTAGACGTTCTCGAACCAGTCGGTGAGGGTCCAGCCGGCTTGGCCGCCGACCGAGAAGGCCGGGGTGCCGGAGTCGGAAAGCGTCCGGCCGGCCTTCAGCAGGTCGTCGAAGGTGGCCGGGGGCTGGACGCCGGCGTTCTGGAAGGCGGTGGGGCTGTACCAGACGGTCGACTTGTCGGCGGCCTTGAAGTAGAGGCCGTACTGGGTGCCGTTGACGGTGCCGAGGCTGGACCAGATGCCGGCGTAGTCCTTCTTCGCGGCGTCGGTGACGGCGGGCGAGAGCGGCGCCAGCCAGCCCTTCTCGGCGAACTGCCTGATCACGCCGGGCTGCGCGACCATGACCACGTCCATCGGGTCGCCACCCTCGATCTTGCTGCCGACCACGGTGGAGAGGTTGTCACCGGTGGAGGTGTAGCTGACGGCGGCGCCGGTCTTCGCGGTGAAGGCGTCCAGCACCTTCTTGAAGTTCTCCTGCTCGGTGCCGCTCCACACGGCGGCGACGGTCAGGGTCTGTCCCTTGAGTTCCTGGGTGGCGGAGTCGGCGGCGGTGCCGCCTCCCCCGCTGCCGCAGGCGGTTGCGGTGGCGGCCAGCACGACGGAGGCGGCCAGGGTGGGAAGAGCGCTACGGAGTCTCATCGTCGAGTCTTCTTCCGTGAGGGGGTGGGGACTTCGTTATGTGATGAATGGTCAGATACCGCTGACAGCAGTGGGATTGACCCACCAGGCGGCGGTGTCGGGCTGCAGGAAGTCGTCATCGCACGGACCGCTGGCCAGCAGGGCCGGGCCGACGACCGGGGCCGGCGCGGGGGTGTCGCCGAAGTTGACGGCACACACCAGGCCCTCGCCGCGGACGAACGCGAGGACGCCGGGCGGGGTCTCCAGCCACCGCAGCGTGCCCTCGCCGAGCTGCGGGAGTTCACGGCGCAGTTGGAGGGCGGTGCGGTACAGGTGGAACACGGATCCGGCATCGGCCCGCTGCCGCTCGGCCGTGTGGGCGGCGAACGAGGCCGGCTGCGGCAGCCACGGCGCGGCCGGGCTGTCCGGCGGGCTGAAGCCGAACGGGGCCTCGGCGCCCGACCAGGGCAGCGGTATCCGGCAGCCGTCGCGGATCCCGGTCCGGCTGCCGGTGCGGCGAAAGATCGGGTCGGTGATCAACTCATCTGGCAGGTCGAGGACTTCGGGCAGTCCGAATTCCTCGCCCTGGTAGATGTAGGCGGCTCCGGGCAGGGCCAGCATCAGCAGGGCGGCGGCCTTGGCCCGGGCGGGGCCGGAGGCCGGGTCCTCCCCCGCGAACCGGCTCACCGTGCGGACCTGGTCGTGGTTGTTGAGCACCCAGGTGACCGTCGATCCGGTGGCGGTGATGTCCCGCACGGCGTCGTCGATGACCCGGTGGAAGTGCGCGAGGTCCCACGGCGCGTGCAGCAGGTGGAAGAAGAATGCCTGGTGCAGTTCGTCGGGGCGCACGTACAGCGCCTGCTCGGCCGGCGTGGGCACGGACGCCTCGCCGACCAGTAGCCGCTGCCGGCCGTCGCGGACGGTGTACTCCTCGCAGATCGCGCGCCACCGGCGCCAGACCTCGTGCACCTCCGGCTGGTTCCAGGCCAGCGGGTTGACCGAGTCGCGGGTGCGCTCGTCCACGTCCGGGTCGGGCGAGTCCGGCAGCTCGGGGTGCTTGTACAGTCCGGCCGCCACGTCGATCCGGAAGCCGTCGACACCGCGGTCGAGCCAGAACCGCAGCACCTCCTCGAAGTGGGCGGCGACGTCGGGGTTGCGCCAGTTGAAGTCGGGCTGCTCCGGAGTGAACAGATGGAGGTACCACTGGCCGGGCCGGCCGTCGGCCTCGGTGGCCCTGGTCCACGCCGGGCCGCCGAACATGGCCCGCCAGTTGTTGGGCGGCAGCTCCCCGGCCGCGCCGCGCCCGTCGGCGAAGTGGAACCGCGCCCGCTCGGGGCTGCCGGGGCCGTTGGCCAGCGCCTTCTGGAACCACGGGTGATCACTTGAGCAGTGGTTGGGGACGACGTCCAGGACCAGCTTGAGGCCGAGCAGTCGGCAGTCCGTCACCAGGCGGTCGAACTCGGCGAGGTCTCCGTAGACCGGGTCTACGGCGCAGTGGTCGGCGATGTCGTAGCCGTGGTCGTGCTGGGGTGAGACGTAGAACGGGTTGAGCCAGACGCCGTCGGCGCCCAGCCGCCGCACGTGGTGCAGCTGTTCCCGGACGCCGGCGAGGTCGCCGACGCCGTCGCCGTCGGTGTCACGGAAGCTGCGCACGTAGATCTGGTAGATCACGGCGTCGCGCCACCAGGCGGGGGCGGCGGGGGTGGTGGGGGCGTGCGAACGAGCGCGCGGCAGGGTGACCGCGTCGCCGTCGGGGAGGGTGGGGTTGGGCATCTCGCTACTCCAACGGTTATGCATTCGCGTTAGGTATAGCAGGCAGATGCCAGCGCTGTTAAGCCCTTGTTTGATGGAGTTTTCCAGGAGTTACGAGACGACATGCCTGATCAGTCATAGATACGTGTTAGGTACTTGCGGGTAGGGGCCCCGCGAAGCAGGGGCTGAGCGCCCCCGGGTCGTCCTCGGCGTCGGCTCAGCCGACGATGGCGCGCAGGTCCGCGGCCAGCCGGGGCAGCGCCGCCTCGGCGGTCCGACGGCCCGACACGACCTCGAACGCCGTCTCGCTGAACGCGAGGCTCAGCTGCTGGTACTGCGGCACGCCGGGGCGCGCCCCGGCCGCCAGGATCGCCGTGCGCAGCACGGGCAGGTACGGGAACCGGGCCGTCAGGTCCGGGTCCGCGTAGAGGTCGGCCCAGACCGGCGGCAGCCCGCCGTCGGTCAGCACGCGGTACTGCGCCCGGCGGCTCGTCAGGTAGCCGATCAGTGCCCGGGCGGTGCGCTGGCGCCGGGAGAACCGGCTGACCGCCAGGCCCGAGCCGCCCAGCACACCGCTGCCGGGCCCGTTCGGGCCGGGCAGCGGCACCACGCCGAACCGCCCCTCCACGGGGGACCCGGCGGCGCCGACCGCGTGGTAGACGTACGGCCAGTTCCGCAGGAAGAGCAGGCCTCCCCGGCCGAAGGCCGCGCGGGACTCCTCCTCCTGGTAGCCGAGCACCTCGGGCGGGATCCAGCCGTCGCGCACGCCCCCGGCCAGGAACTCCAATCCGGCCAGGGCCTGCGGGCTGTCGACCACCACGGTTCCGTCGCCGGCCAGCAGGTCCCCTCCGGCCGAGCGGATGGCCTCCAGCGCGTTGACGGCAAGGCCCTCGTAGGGGCTCAGCTGGCCCGCGTACCCGGACAGCCCGTGCGAGGGGGCCAGCGTCCGTGCCTGCCGCGCCAGTTCCGCCCAGGTGGTGGGCGGCTGCTCACCGGCGGCGGCCAGCACGTCGCTCCGGTAGTACAGCAGGGCGGCGTTGGCGACGAACGGCACCGCGTACAGCCGCCCGTCGTAGCGTCCGGTCCGCACGACCGGCGGCAGGAAGCTGTCCAGTGCGAAGTCCGACTCGTCCAGCGGCACGGTCCAACGCTTGGCCGCGAACTCGGCCGTCCACACCACGTCGAGGTTGAGCACGTCGAAGCGGCTTCCGCCGGCCGACAGCTCGCCGGCGAGCTGGGCGTGTACCTCGTCCGCCGCCTCGGGCAGCTCGACCAGCTCGGCGGGCTGGTCCGGGTGCTCGGCGTTCCAGTCGGCCAGCAGCCCGCGCAGGTAGCGGGTGGTGTCCCGGCCGGTGGCCAGCCTGACCGGCCCGACGCCCTCCGGGTCACCCGCCGCCTGCGCACCGCCGGCCAGGCCGTACCAGGCGGACGCGCCCCCAGCCGCGAGCACCGCCGCCCCGCCCACCAGCGCGCGCACCACGCGCCGACGGCCCGCGTCGGGCCCGGTGGGCGGCCGGTTGTCCATGGAGCTCCTTCGATCCGCCGGCACGGGTGGGCGCCGACGTACGTCCCTTTATACGGCCTCCCTGCTGGTGGGGACCCGTCTGCCCGTACTGTGTGACCGAGGTGTAACCAGCGAACAGGGACGAGAAGGAAGAGGTGACGCCCGGTGCGCCATCAGCTGCTGGCGCTGCTGGCCCGGCAGCCCGCCTACGGGTACGAGCTCAAGCAGGGGCTTGAGCAGACCTTCGGCGCGGCGTACCCTCAGCCGAACATCGGCCAGATCTATGTGACCCTGAGCCGACTGGAGAAGTCCGGACTGATCCGCGGCACCGAGGTGACGCAGGAGGGCAGGCCGGACAAGAAGGTCTACGAGATCACGGAGAAGGGCACCGAGGAACTCGCCGGCTGGTTCGAGGCGCCCACCGAGGGGCCCCGGGTCAGGGACGAGTTCTTCATGAAACTCATCCTGGCCGAAGGCACCGACCTCGCCGACCAGCTGACGCTGATCAACAACCAGCGTCGGCACTGCATCAACACGATGCGCGGACTCAACAAGCTGGCCGCCACCGAGCGCGGCAACCGGACCTCGCTGCTGCTGATCGAGGGTGCGGTCCTGCACCTGCAGGCCGACCTCGACTGGCTGGAGCGTTGCCAGGAGGAGCTCACGTGACCGGCTCGGAGCCGATACCACCGCTGCTGGCCGTCGACGGCGTGGTGCGCTCGCACCTGAGCGGCTCGACCCTGATACCGGCGGTCCGCGGCGTCAGCCTGCGGATCGACCGGGGCGAGTTCGTCGCCGTCACCGGCCCTTCGGGCGCCGGCAAGTCCACCCTGCTGCACCTCCTCGCCGGCCTGCTGCGGCCCGACGAGGGCGAGCTGTGGCTCGACGGGCGCCGGGTGGACCGCCTGCGCGAGTCCGCCTGGGCCCGCCTGCGCCGCCGGCACTACGGCATCGTCTTCCAGAGCGGAAACCTGCTCCCCGACTTCTCCGTCGCCGACAACATCGAACTGACCGCGGTGCTCGCGGGCATGTCCGGCCGCACCGCCCGCGAACGCCGCCAGGAACTCCTCGAAGACCTCGGCCTCGCCCACAAGGCCGGCGCCGGGCCCGGTGAGCTCTCCGGCGGTGAGCGCCAGCGGGTCGCCCTGGCCCGCGCGCTGGTCAACCGGCCGCAACTGCTCCTCGCCGACGAGCCCACCGGGAACCTCGACAGCCGCAGCACCCGCGATGTCCTCGCCCTGCTCAGCCGCTACCACGAACAGGGCACCACCATCGTGCTGGTCACCCACGACGCCAGGGCGGCGAGCACCGCCGACCGCGTCGTCAGCCTCTTCGACGGCCGGATCGCCGACGACGCCCGGGTGGAGGAGCCCCCGGCCGCGCGGCGCGCTGTCGGGGTCCGCGACATCATCGATTTCGGCGGGTGAGCCGGTGCCTGCCATCCTCCGCTGGATCCGTGCCGACCTGCGCTCGCACCGCCTCCACGCCCTGCTGATCGTCCTCGCCACCGGCGGCACCGCCGCCGCCCTCCTGCTCGCCGGCACGCTGCTCGGCGCCGCCGCCGACCCGTGGCAGAGGCAGTTCCATGCCGCCGGATCACCTCACATCCGGATCGACCTGCGCCCGTCCGCGCCCGCCCGGGGCAGCGCCGACGAACCCTCGGCCGCCGTGCTCGCCGGCGAACCCGGCGTACTCGCCGTCTCACCGCCCCAGCACACCGCCGAGACCACACTGGTCGGCCGACGCGCCGACGGCGCCTCCACCGCGGGCCCACCCGGCCGCACCACGCTCGTACTGCGCGGCGACAACCCGGACGCGGCCCACCCGCTGCTGCGCTCCGGCACCTGGCTCGCTCCGGACGACATCCACGGCATCGTGCTCGAACAGTCCGCGGCCGACGCCGCCTGGGCCCACCCCGGGGACCACCTGACCGTCCTCGACGCCCACGGCGGCCCCGTCGACCTCCAGGTCCTCGGCATCGCGGACAGCCCCGACCAGTTGCCCAGCCAGGCCGCCGGCTACGACCTCGGCTGGGCCCCTCCTGCCACCCTCGACCTCGTGCAGCCGGAACGGGCGGCCCAAGGACTCACCCTCGGCCTGCGGCTGGCCCACCCCTCCGACGCCGGGTACACGGCCCAGCGGGTGGTCAGCGTCCTCGGCGCCGAGCGGGTCTCCCGGATCACCACCTGGCTGGACGCGCGGGCCGCACGGCAGCAGGACAACCGGCTGGCCGGCCTGCTGCTGGGCCTCAGCGGACTCGCCGCACTGCTCGCCGCCGCCCTCGCGGTGGCCGGCGCGGCCGGCGGGCGGATCCGGGCCAGGACCGGCGACATCGCCCTGCTCAAGGCGCTCGGCTTCACCGCCGGCCAGGTCGCCTGGATGTTCATCGCCGAACAGCTTCTGCTGGCCGGCGCCGGAGTGCTGCTCGGCGCCGGCGGGGCCGCGATCGCCGTCCACACCGTACCGGCCCTCGGCGGCGGGACCGACGCGCTCCACGGGCTTGTCCCCGGCGGCACGGCGACCACCGGCGCCGTGGTCGCCGCCGCGCTCCTCGCCGTCGGGGCCGCCGCCGCACTGCCCGCCCTGCGGGCCGCCCGGGTCGCCCCCGTGCCCCCGACCGACGGCACCCGGCCACCCGTCATGACGGCCCGGCCCGTTCGGCTCGGCCCACTCAGACGGCTGCCGCCAGCCCTCGTGTTCGGGCTCGGCAGCGTCCTGCGCCGGCGCTCGGACCTGGTCGGAAGCGCCCTGCGGCTGACCGTCCCGGTCGTCGCCGCCACCCTGGCCCTGAGCACCTGGACGACCCTCGACGCCGTCACCCGGCCCGACGGCGGCGCCACCGGCCCGTCCGTCACCGCCCGCCGCACCACCCCCGATCAGACGCCCGGCGACGGGCAGCTCGCCGGCGCCCTGGCCGCCGATGCCGCCGTACAGGGCGTCTATCCGGGCACCGAGATGCAGGCCCTCGCGCCCGGCCAGTCCGCGACGCTCACCCTCCGCGCCGTCGGCACCACCGACGCCCCGTACCCGTACACCGTCGTCGAGGGCCGAGCGATCCGCGCCACCGACGAGGCCGTCGCCGGACAAGGCGCCCTCGACCTCCTCGGCGCTCGGGTCGGCCAGTGGGTGCGGCTCACCACCGGGAGCACCCCGCGCATCCTGCACATCGTCGGACGCAACCTCGAACCGGAACACGGCGGCCGCGTCCTGTCCACCGGCTTCGACACCCTCGACCGGCCCGGCGACCCCACCCACCCCGACTTCTGGCAGCTGACCCTGCACCCCGGCCAGGACCCGGCAGAAGTCCAACGCGACCTCCCCGCCCGCGCCGGCCTCGCCGGGCAGACGGAGATCCGCATCCCCACCGGCCCGGTCACCCGGCCCGGCGCCCTGCGGGCCAGCGTGATCGGACTCCTACTCCTGCTCGCCCTCATCGGCCTGGTCGACCTGCTCACCACGGCCACCGCCGGCTTCCACGAACGCCGCCGGGACCTCGGCCTGCTCAGGGCGATCGGCCTGACTCCGGGCCAGTCCGCCGTCGTGCTCGCCGTCCGCGGGACAGCCATCGCCCTCATCACGGTCGCCGTCGGCTCGGCCGTCGCCATCCCGCTCGTCCGCTGGCTCATCGACCGGCAGGGCGAACTGAGCGGCATCGGCGCGGGCATCGCCCGCGCGCCCTCCGCCTGGACGGTCCTCGCCATGGCCGCCATCTGCGCCACGGCGGCCGCCGCCCTCTGCGCACTCCCGGTGCTGCGCATCCCCCCACCCACCCTGGCCCCGAACGGCGCCGGCCGGTAGACGTCCCGGCCCAACACCCGCTCACCACCGGTTCACTGCTCGCCCTCCCGCCCACGAGTTGTTCGGTGACGGCGTCGACGGCTTCGCGGGCTCCGGCCTTGGTGAGGTGACCCGTCCACGACCTGCGCCTCGGGGTGGAGGGGGGCGGCCGTCGTCGGGCAGGGCCGATAGGCCGGCTGCTTCGAACCCGTGCCGCATGGATCTTGTCCGGCCGTCCGACGAACTCGCGATGCAGAGGGTCGCTTCAGGCAGGGCGCTTCCGGGGCAGGCAGCGGGTCGGTGGCGGCAGGGACGAGCGGAGCGGTCCGCTCGCCCCGGCCAGTCGGGTCTCTGTGGTTCCGCCTTCGCACCGCCCACCTACTTCGTGGACCGCTTCCGATGGGCGGCGATCAGGTCCCGGTACCAGGCGTACGAGGCCCTCGGCGTCCGCTTCCGCGTGTCGAGGCTCGTTGAAAATCCCCACCCCGCGCTCGCGGTGCGACAGACCTGCTCACCGCAGTTCCCCACCCACAACAGGCCGACTTGCGACGGAGCGTCAGACCTCCGGAGTCGCCCGTCAGCCAGCCGCTCTTCGGGCCGCGAGTGGCGGGCGGCCCGGCTCGGGGCTACTGCTCGTAGATGGGCAGTCCGTCCGCGCCGCGGACCTCGATGCGCAGGTCGAACTCGTCACGCAGCACCGCCGCCTGCCCGGGTGTGGCCAGCAGGTAGTAGTCGTCGGCGCAGGCGCCGTCGCCGGGGACGCAGTGGAAGACCCGCGGGTCGTCGCCGCCCGGGACGAGGTCCGAGATGCCCTCCTCGACGGCGCCCAGGTCGAGGTAGTCGTCGGACTCCTGCTCGATCCGCCAGGACTTGGGATCGCCGTTGACCTTGAAGTCGAGATCCCGCGGCGAGCCGATCTCGCCGACCAGTTGCACCTCCGTGACGGTGACCGCGCCGCCGATCATCCGCTCCGCGTCCTCGAAGATGCCGGCGTAGGCGCCCTCGGCGAAGTCGACGTCCTCGCCGTGGGCCTGCAGGGCCACGTCGCAGACCTCGAGCACCCCGGTCAGCTCCTCGGTGCGCCGGTTCGGGTGGGGAGCTCAGTCGATCGGCAGAGCGGCGAGGCGGAGCTGCTCCTCCTCGACGAAGTCCGCCACCCGCGCGATGCTTCGGCTTCGTGTGGCAGTCCGCTGGTGGGTGGGCCGAGGCCGGCACGTCCGGTCAGGCTGTCGTCATGGCGGATTCGATGCTGCGGTGCCGGGCGGCGCCGTGCGCGAAATCGGGTACCGCTGACGTGCCCTCGCGCAGGTCGTCCAGGAACTGCTGGTAGGCGTGAGCGACCGCGTAGAGCGGCGCGTCGGCTCGGGGGTCCAGTTGCGGGACGCGAACGTACGATTCCGGCACCGTGAGGGGAGCGAGTCCGGGGGACGTTCCGCGGCCGCCTTCGAGGGTGACCGGGCTGAGCTGGAGATGGCCGATCGGGGCGGTGAGGACGAGGTCGCCCTCGGTGCCGTTGATCTCCCAGCGGAAGTTGGTGCCCCGGGACATGCCTCCGCGGTAGTGGAAGGTGGCCACCGCGCCGCCCGGCAGCCGTCCCGAGGCCACCACCTGGTCCGCGGCAGTCATGGGCACGGGATGCCCGCTCTCGGTGTCCACGGCCGACGTACGCCGCGACACCAGCTGGATCCGCAGCTCCTCGGGCTCTCCCAGGACGGACGCGAGTCCGTCGAGGGTGTGGCTGAAGGGAATGGTCAGCAGCGTCGCGCCGTTGGCGGCGTCGAGCACGTAGTGATCGCCGGGGCCGACGGTAGCGCCCCAGGCGCCGCCGGAGCCGACGACCGTCGTGGACAGCACCTCCCCCACGTAGCCGTTGGCCACGAGATCCCGTGCATAGGCGAGGGCCGGGTGCGACCGCGCCTGGAGTCCGACGACGGTCGGCACGGCGCGGCTGCGCGCTTGCTGCGCCATGTCCTCGGCCTCCGCGAGCCCGTTGCCCAGCGGCCACTCGCACAGCACGCTCTTTCCTGCGCTCAGCGCCGTCTGCACCAGTTCCCGGTGGTGCGGCACCTTCACCGCCACGACCACGAGGTCCACCTCTTCGCAGGCAGCCAGTTCGGCCGCCGTCCCGAAGGTGCGAGGGACACCGTGCTTCTGACCTGAGCGCTCCGCCGATTGTTTCGAACTGGTGCTCAGGGCCTTCAGCTCGTAACCCGGGACGGCGCGCAGGGCCGGCAGGTGAGAGCGCTCGGCCCAGCTACCGTGCGCCCCGAGTCCGATGATCCCTACTCCGATCGGCTTGTCGGACCGGACCAGCTCGGTGAGCAGTGACTCGGATGTGTTCACGATTCGCAGCCTGTTCTCTGTGTGGGTGGGCACCGGCGTCGCCAACAGTGGCCGTGGAACCGGTGAAGGAGTGACCGACCACAGGGCCCCGTCACAGGAAGCAGGGCCATGTGTCGAGCAGGCGCCGGCACAGGAGACCCGCGCCCGGTGGGTGCGGGATCGGAGCGTGTGGGTCAGCGGGTGATGCCGCAGATGGGCGTGAAGGACACGGTGGTGTCGCAGGTGCCGCGGAACATCTGGCCCGGTTTCACCGAGCATGCCGACGGAGACCATGTCGGTGGAAACCGCGAAGTCCGGCCGGCCGTCGGCGGTCAGCTCCGTGCACTTACAGACGGATTCGGGGCGCGCTCGCTGTCCAGCAGAGCCATCAGGGGCGCGGCGTAGCGGGTTCCAGCCACGGCATCGGCCGGGATGGCGTCGTCGATCGTGCGGAGGTCCGCGTCGGTCAGGGCGACGTCGGCCGCGGCCAGGGCCTCCGCGACGTGGTGGGGTCGGCGGGTACCCAGGATGGCCACGACGGTGCCGCGCTCGCGGCTCTCGGCGATGACCCAGGCGGTGGCGAGTTGCGCGACGCTGATGCCGCGCGCGTCGGCAAGCGGCCGCAGCCGTTCGACGAGGGTGAGGTTCGTGACGAGGTTGTCGGGGTGGAAGCGGGGCAGCCAGTGGGCGCGCGGGTCACCTCCGGCGGGCTGTCGGTGGGTGCCGGTGAGCAGGCCGTGCGCAAGGATCCCGTAGGCGGTGACGCCGATCCCCAGCTCGCGGCAGGTGTCCATGATGCCGTTGGCCTCGGGATCACGGCTGAACAGGGAGTATTCGATCTGTACATCGCAGATCGGGTGCACGGCGTGGGCACGGCGGATGGTCTCGGGCCGCACCTCGGAGAGCCCGATGTGCCGCACGTACCCGGCTTGGACCAGCTCGGAGATGGCGCCGATCGTGTCCTCGATCGGGGTGTCGGGGGCAAGGCGGGCGGGGCGGTAGATGTCGACGTGGTCGGTGTCGAGGCGGCGCAGCGAGTAGGCGAGCGCGTTCTTCACGTGGGCGGGACGGCCCTCGATGCCGACGAAGGATCCGTCGGGGCCGCGCAGACCGCCGAACTTGACGCTCAGCAGCGCCTTTTCGCGATCGCCGGCGCGCAGGGCGCGGCGGATGAGGTCCTCGTTGTGGCCCATGCCATAGAAATCGGCGGTATCGAGGAGGGTGACGCCCGCGTCGAGGGCCGCGTGGATCGTGGCGATGGCGTCGGCCTCGTCGGCGGGGGCGGTGTGGTCGGACATGCCGGCGCAACCCAGCGCGAGAGGGGAGACCTGCGGGCCGCCGGTTCCAAGGGGTCGGGTTTGCACGGTGCCTCCTGCGGGGCGAGAAAGGTGGACGCGGCCGACAGGGGGCTGCTGCGGGCGCAGCCACCTGTTAGCGTTGACATCTCAACACTAAGAAAAGGCGCGTTGATATGTCAACAAGGAGCGGGGAGACCGCCGCGTCGGACGAGGCCATGACCGACGCCGCGTCCGAGCCCGTCGATTTCTGGAGCGCCTTCAAGCGCGCCCACGAGGTCGTCCGAGCACGCGTGATCGCGGACACCGCCGAGGCGGCGGGCCTGTCCGAGCCGGACCTGACGATCCTCGTCAACCTCAACAAGGCCGGAGGCGCCCTGCGCCAGAGCGAGCTCGCCGCATCACTCGGTTGGGACCGCACGCGCATCTCCCACCAGCTCACCCGCATGGGCAAGCGCGGACTCGTCACCCGCGAACGCGCCGGCGCTGTCACCGTCACCCTCACCGACACCGGACGCGCGGCCATCACCGCCGTACACCCCGGCCTGGACACCGCGGTACGCCGCCACCTCACCGACAGGCTCTCTGCGCAGGAGATCGAAACACTGAGCTCCGTGTTCCGCAGGCTGTAGGCGCCGGAACAGGGCCGGTCCAGCCATCGGCTCCGTCTCACATGCGCTGGTGACGGAGGGCGACGTCAGCCGAGCAGGTCAGGGCAGCGGTCACGGCGTCCCGGTCCAGCTCGAGGCCGCGTGCGAAGGCGTACAGGTGGGGCAGGTCGGCCGCCGGCGAAGGAGCGAACGAGGCCGGCGAGGGCGGTCGTCTCCGGGCAGGAGCGGAGATCAGGGCGTCCAGGGATGGTCGCGCTGGTGGCCCTCCTCTCTTGACCGACGGTCGCACAGCCGAGGGGGGGGGGGGGGGGGGGGGGGGGGGGGTGGGGGGGGGGGGGGGTTGGGGCCCTCCTCCTGTCCCACCCCGATAAACCCGACCACCCAGAGCGGAGATACCCCCCCCCCCCCCCCACAG
>NZ_JBVJCO010000012.1:0-61755 GCF_055588525.1 Kitasatospora sp. NPDC041988 | reverse complement strand
AGGCAGGTGCGTGGGGGGCTTCGCGTTTTGGTTCCCCCTCTCTTTGACCAGATGTACAAAAAACAAATGGGGACCGGGCACGCGTTCCCCCCCCCCCCCCCCCCGCCGTCCTTGACACCCTCGCGCGGTCAACACCGCCGGACCCGGTCCAGCGCGGCGAGCAGCCGCTCCCACGAGCCTCGGACGGTCATGCTCGCCCACAGGCGGACGCCCTGCGGCGAGTACGCCCGGTCGGGACGGACAAACCGTTGGCGATGACCTCTGCGCTAGTCGAACACTCTGTCTTCGCCCCTCGCGACGGCTCGCCGCCTTCGAACGTCCTCCATCACCAAGGCGGCCGATCGGCATCGAAACCGACTTGGAGCGTTCCCGCGCGGATGCCCAACTACCCCTGCTACGGCGCTCGGTGGGCTGCAATCAGGTCCCGGTACCAGGCGTACGACGCCTTCGGGGTGCGGCGCTGGGTCTCGAAGTCGACGTGGACCAGGCCGAAGCGCTGCTCGAAGCCCTCGGCGTGTCGAACACCCTGTCACCGTATCCCCTGGCGGCTGGTGGTAAGTGCTCGGTGGCGTGGCTCCAGAGGTATGCCAGGTCCGCGGCCTTGATCCACGAGAATGTCGGACTTCGGACGGTCTACAGGTAGCACCGCCGGTATCTGACACTGCCGACGATGCGGCCGACCCGCAGGGCGAGTTGGGCCAGCCATGCGGCGCGACTTTCCGCAGGGCCGACCAGGTCGGGCGCGTGCACCAGAATCCTCCACCAGGAGCCGGCGACGTCGCCCGGCCGCGAGGAGGGCATGCCGTGGCCTGCGAAGTCCCGGAATAGCTTTGGGTGCGAACGGCCGTAGCGGTAGAGCTGGCGTGCGATGGCCCGTGAATCACCACGGAGCCGGTAGTGCACGACGCCGTGGGGCGAGAAGGCCAACTGGTCCCCGGCCAGCTGGGCGCGCCAGAAGAACTCGACATCGTCGCAGCCGTAGCGGTAGCTCTCGTCGAAGCCGCCCAGCCGGCTCCACAGCTCCTTGTGGAACCCGCAGTTGGCTCCCGCCGGGTACGGCAGGAAGCCGAAGGTGTCGAGCAGTGCGTCGGCCTCCTTCGGCGGGCGCGCGGCGAGGGCCACCTGCGCGTTGAGCAGGCGGCGTTCGAGCGCGCCCCCGACGGCCGGGCTTGTTCGTAGGACGTCGACCAGGCCGGCCATCCATCCGGGGGCCACCACGTCGTCCGCGTCGCAGCAAAGCACGAAGTCACCGTGCGCGCGCCGGCAACCGATGTTGCGCGCACGGTTGACGCCGCAGTCCTCGGCGACGTCGACCACCCTGAGCTGCGGCATCCGCTGCTGCCAGGACCGCAGGAGCGCGCGGGTGCCGTCGCTCGATCCGTTCTCGACGACGATGAGCTCCCACAGGTCCGGATAGGTCTGCCGACGCAGGGCCTCCAGCTGCGCGGCTATCGTCAGCTCGGCGTTTCGCGCGGGCATGACCACCGAGACCAGGCTCACCGGACGATTGTTCTCGTTCATCCGGCGCTCCGCGCACCCGGGCTCAGTGCCTGGACGGCATGGAGCACGGCAGCGGTGTCGCGCAGGTCCGCCAGAACCGAATCAGCTCCCGCCTCCCGCAACGCGGCGCCGCTGCTCGCGCCCGAGGCGACGGCGATCACCCGAGATCCGCCGATGCGTCCCGCGTGCACGTCCTGCGGAGTGTCGCCGATCAGGAGGGTGCTGTCGGAATCGAAGTGGTGCCCGTACGCGGCAGCTGCGCGCCGCCGGGCCACCGGGAGGAGAGCAGCCCGCTCGCGGGCGTCGCTGCCGTAGGCACCGACTCCGATGTCCACGAATTCCGCCAGCCCGAACAGCCGCAGCTTCAGGACGGCGTTGGCCCGGAGATTCCCGGTCAGCACGGACTGCGCCACCTCGCGCCGTGCTCGCAACGCCCGCAGGGCCTCGACGGCGCCGGGCAGGACCCGTCCAACCGTACGGAGCTCGGTGGCCCGCCGACGCAGTTGCGTGGCCAACTCAGAGGCGACCCGGCTCTGTTCGACCCCGTTGATACCGTGCCGGACGAACAACTCGTCCATGATGTCCAGTTCGGTGCGGCCTGCAGTGGCGACCCGGTGGCGGGCCGGCCTGCCGGTGAGGCGTTCGAACGCGAGCGGGTAGACGGCCTCGCAGCCGGCCCCGCAGTCGATCAGCGTGCCGTCGATGTCCCACAGGAGGAGGATCCGCTTCATACCCGCGCTGCCCGTCGCCCTGCAGTCGGCCCGGCCGCGAACGGGCCCCGCCGCGCGGTACAGGCCGCTCCATGCCTGGCTGCGAGGTCCAGTGCCTCGGCGGTGGCCGAGCCGGCGGCGAGCGCATATGTGAGGACGGCCGCGAAGTTGTCCCCCACCCCGTAGGTGTCCACCAGGGGGCCTGGTGCGCGGGCGGGTCGGTAGCGACGGGGGGGCTGGCCACCACAGGTGAACACACCGCCGCGATGACCTTCGGTGCTGACCACGAGATCCGGCGGCCTGCGCAGCAGCGCCGGGTCGCACCGCTCTGCCGGGTCGCAGCCGCTGCCCACCAGCGCGTCGACCCTGACACCGGAGTCCAGCACGGTGGTGAATTCACGCGCCGTCACCACGAGCACCCTGGCCTGACGGGCCCGGCGCAGCAAGGCAGCATCCCCAGCGGTGAAGAACACCGCGTCGAACGACGCCAGTTCCCCCCAGTCGAAGGGATCTGCCGCGGCGGGTTGCAGGCGTTCGCCCAGGGTGATGGTGGTGCGTTCACCGAACCGGTCGACCATGCTCACCGCCGCGCGCGTGGGGCCGGCCCGGGAGGCGGCCAGCACCCGTACGCCCCGGTGCTCGAGTTCCGCGCGCGAGCGCCGCCCCGCGTGGTCGTCGCCGAAGGCGGTGAAGAACGTGCAACCGCCGGTCAGTTCGGCCAGCCGGACGGCCGCGACCGCACCACCCCCTGCCGGGCCCCGCCAGAGCCGCTCCGCGTGGATCACCTCACCGGCGGTGGGCACCTGGTCAAGACCTGCGATCGTCGTCCACTCGACGTGTCCCACCACGGCCACCCGCGGCCTGCCCGAGGGCGCCGCGGCACCGGCGGGGTGGATGTCTTCGTCCATGACTCCTCGACTCTCGCACCGACCGTGCGTCGGCACCGCTCCAAGTCGATCACCGTCCGGCCATCCACGCCGCGCGAAATACTCCGGCCGAGGGTATGTTGACGAACTATGAATGGCGAGCCTGTTGCGGCTCCGCGATGATGGATGCCCGGGTGCTTCGGATCCGTGTACAAACTCCTAGCCGCGCGGCCTTCTACCGCTCGACGGAGGTGAACGTGAGGGAAGTGCATGCGGTCCTCTTCGATTTCGACGGGACGCTGTGGGATCCGGAATCCGAGATCTTCCGCGCCCATGCGGAGATCTTCCAGGACTTCGGTCATCAGCTCGCGATGGACGTGTGGTCATCGCTCGTCGGCACCATCGGGTTCGACCTGTGGACACATCTGGAACGGCTCACCGGGCGCACGGTGGACCGACGCGAGGTGCAGGAGCGGCTTCACTGCCGGCAGCGGGAACTGCTCGGCGGGCTGTCCAGCCGGCCCGGCGTACAAGGAACCCTGCGGGCGGTTGATGCGCTGGGATTGACCCGTGGGATCGTCAGCAACTCGACCCGGGAATGGATCACCCGATACACCCGGCAATGCGGTATCGCCCAGGGGTGGAGCACGGTGCAGTGCGCCGACGGAGACCGGGTCAGCGCGAAGCCCGCGCCGAACCTGTACCTCGCGGCACTCGCCTCCCTGGGAATTCCCGCCGGGCGGGCGGTGGCATTCGAGGATTCACCGAGCGGCGTGCGTGCGGCGAAACGGGCCGGCATTCGATGCGTCGTCATACCCAATTCAATAACCGCCTCGCTCGATCTCGGTGAGGCGGATCTGCGTTTCGAATCGTTCGATCAGATCGATCTGTCAGGAATTCTCAGAGGGAAGTCTATGGAACAGGTCAGCACCGCGGCACCGAAGCGGCCGTCCGGGACGGACGCCGCCGACGTCCTTCAGCACTACTACTACCTGCCGGACAAGCTCCGGGTGGTCAGGGGCGAGGGTGTCTACCTCTACTCCGATGACGGTCGGCGCTATCTCGACTGCTCCTCGGGGACGTTCAACCTGAGCCTGGGCTACGCCCACCCCGAGATCGTGGCGACCGTCCGCGAGCACGCCGGCCAGCTCATCCACGTCACCTCGAAGTTCCAGACCGAACCGCTGAACGCGCTGGTGTCGAAGCTGGCCGAGGTCTCACCACCGAACCTCACCCGGGTACACCTGAAGTCGGCGAGCGGCTCCGACGCCAACGAGAGCGCGGTGAAGATCGCCCAGGTCCACACCGGGAACTCCGACGTGATCACGCTCTTCCGCGGGCACCTGGGCCAGACCCTCGGCATGATCGGCGCCTCCGGCGCCGCGTTCCGGCGCACCCCCTTCCCCTCGCACCTCCCCGGTGTCGTGCACGTCCCCGATCCGCACTGCCTGCGCTGCTTCTACGGGCAGGAACGGGCCACCTGCGGCCTGATGTGCGTCGAGCGGATCAACGACTTCATCGACTACGCGAGCACCGGCCGGGTGGCCTGTGTGGTGCTGGAGCCGATCAGCGGCAACGGCGGCAACGTGGTCCCGCCCGACGGCTATCTGAAGGCGCTCAAGGAGCTGTGCGAGGAGCGCGGCATCGTGTTGGTCTTCGACGAGATCCAGACCGGGTTCGGGCGCACCGGCCGCATGTTCGCGGCCGACCATTTCGGTGTCACCCCGCACATGATGACCTTCGGCAAGGGGCTCGGCGGCTCCGGGATGCCCATCGCCGGCATCCTGACCGAGGACCGGCTGGCCGGTGTGGAGGGGCACCACATCAACTCGACCTTCGGCGGCAACGTGATGGCCGCCGCGGCCGCTCTGAAGACACTTGAGATCATCGGCCGCCCCGGGTTCCTGGAGAACGTGCGAGCCGTCGGCGCGTACGTTCTCGACCGGCTGCGCGACCTGGCCACGAAGGTGCCGTTCGTTCAGGAGGTCCGCGGTGTGGGGCTGATGATCGGCATCGACATCGTGGACCGTGCGGGCCGGCCCGACCCTCAGCTCACCAACCACCTGGCCGAACTCGGCATGGACCACGGGCTGCTGCTGCGGACCTCGCTGTACGGGCACGGCAACGTGCTGAAGGTCCGACCGGCGCTGATCATGACCCGTCAGGAGGCGGACGAGATGTGCGACCTGCTGGAACGACTCTTCCTCTCGGTCTCATGAGGGGCCTGGTCCAGGAGCTGTCCCGGCGAATCCGGGCGGCCGTCCGCACCGGCCTGCACGACGTCGGCAGCCGCTACGTGATGGGCACGGCGAAGGGGGGAGACGCCGAGTTCCCCGTCGATGTGCTCGCCGAACGCGCCGCATGGGACTTCCTGAGGGAGCAGAACGAGCCCGTCGCCGTCTACACCGAGAGCGAGGGGCTGCGCACGCTCGGCCGGAACCCCGCGTACGTCCTGATCATCGATCCGATCGACGGCACGCGCGGTGCTGCCGCCGATCTGGAGATGGCCTGCGTATCCATCGCCGCGGCCCCCTTCGGCGAGGCGCCCGCCATCGGGGACATCCGGTACGCGATGCTCCAGGAGATCAAGTCCGGCAACTGGCTCTACGCCGACGCCCAAGGGGCCGGGATCGAGTCCGGCGGCTATCCCGCTCCGGTGCCCCAGCTGTCGTCCAGCGTCGATCTCGACCGGATGTTCTGGTCGCTGGAGTTCAACGGCCATCCGGCGGAGTTGATGACCGGTGCCTACGGCCACCTGATCGACGCATCGGCCAACACCGGCGGCGTGTATGTGTTCAACAGCGCCTCCTTCTCCATCTCACGGATCATCACCGGACAGATGGACGCCTACGTCGACATCGGCAACCGGTTGCTCCGCGACCGCCCTGCCACCGAGGCGGACTTTCGCCGGGTCGGCCGCGGGAGCATCCTGCATCTGTTCCCGTACGACATCGCAGCCTCGGTGTTCCTGGCGGAACGGGCCGGGGTCACCATCACCGACGCCTACGGCAAGTCGCTGCACGACACCTTGCTCCTGGACATCAGCCCGTTCAACCAGCGGTCGTGCATCGCCGCCTGCACACAGCAGCTGCACGCGGCACTGATCGACTCGATCCGCTGGTAGGCGGGGCGGCGAAGCTCAGCAAGGAGACACCTGTGGTGACCGATCGCCGGCACATCACGGCCATGACCTCCCGCCCGCCCGGCGGGTGGACCGACGAGGCGGCCCTGGCGGCCGTCACCGACACCCTCGGCCTCGAAGTCGCACACGAGATCCTGGACGGCGGATCCCCGGCCCGGGTGTACCGGGCCACCACCTCGGCCGGGGAGGACCTGGCGGTCAAGGTCCTGGTGCCCGCACAGGGCGCCGTGGACGGCCACGACCTGGTGTCCTTCCGCCGCAAGCTGGGCCAGATCGAGCTACTGCGTACCCTGGCACCGCGGTTGGCGGCGCACTACCTGCCGATCGTGCACTTCGTCGATGGTGACGGATGGTCGGCCTGTACGACGCCGTTCTACGACTCGGCGGACCTGGCGGCGCCCCTGCGGGAGTCGCCACAGGGCACGCGGGAGTTCTTCAGCCGGTACACGGCGCTCGTCAAGACCCTTGTCCTGGACGGGTACGCCGTGCAGTCCCACCCCACCCCGGCCGGATACCTTACGGAAGTCGTCGTGGGCCGGTTCCTCCGGCGGCTGCCCGCGTTGCAGGGGGCGCTGCCCGCCGGCCTGATGACGGCCGAGCGCGTCACGGTCAACGGCGTGGCGTGCGAGGCCCCACACCTCGTGCTGGAACGCCTGGCGGGCCGGTCGGCCCGGATGGCGCCGGCCAGGTTGATGGCCCCTGCCCACGGGGACGCCAACACACGCAACGTGCTGCTGTCCACCCGCCCCGGTGCGGCAGCGGGAGACTTCCGGCTCATCGATCCGCGCGGCTCCACCGAGCCGTGGGATCCGGTCTACGACGTGGCGAAGACGCTCTTCAGCCTCACCGTGTGGGATCCCGCGCTCCGGATGGGCTTCTCGGTGCGCAGGTCGAAGCGGTACGGCTACCAGGTGGGGTTCCGGCAGCCGCCCTTCCCGGGCTACCGCGCGGCGATTCACCGGTTCCTGCCCCACCTGGAGTCGTGCGAGGGCCTGTCGGGCTTGTTCCGCGACGATCCGGGCTGGACGCAGCGGCTCCTGCTCACGCACGACCTGCATGTCCTGGCGGAGGCGCCGTGCCGGCTTTCGGACCGCAAGCCGAAGCCCGACCTGCGGGGAAGGGACTCCGCACCCGCGGAGCTCGCGCTCGGCCACTATCTGCTCGGCACCCTGCTGATCAACGATCTCGCCCAGCAGCTCGGCCGCGCCGGGCGGGTGGACGCCGAGAGCCACCTGGCTCTGGTGACCGACCACCTCCCCGGCGGGTGACATGGCGAGCAGCCGGCCCGCAGATGGCAGGCCATCAGGTGGGCGGCAGGCCCGCCAGGTGGGCGAGCGCGGAGTCCAGTCCGGGGCCCAGCAGGCGGTGCCGGGTGCTGCGCAGCACCAGCCGCGGCGGGCGGCGGCAACCGGGGTAGGCCTCCTTCTCCTGGGCGGCCACCACCTGGGTGGGCAGGTCCAGTGCCTGCTGGACTCTGGACATCAGCTCGAATCGGGTCACCACATCGCTGCCGCCGTAGTGCACGACACCCGTGCGGTCCCACAGCCGGGCCAGGGCCGGGCCGAGGCTGGGAAGGTAGACGGGGGCGCAGACCAGGTCCGTACGGGCGGTGGTCGTCGGCTGGGCCAGCCGCGCCAGGAAGGTGTTCGACCAGGGGCCGCGTCCGAAGACCAAGGGGATCCGTACGATCAGGTGTGCGCCGTCGGCGAGCAGCAAGTCCTCGGCTGCCGCCTTGGTCCGCCCGTAGACGTTGACGGGGGATCGGGGGTCTTCCTCGGTGTACTGGTGGCGGGTGCCGTCGAAGACGTTGTCGCTGGACAGGAGGACCAGCTTCGCCGCCGAGGCGCGCACGGCATCCAGCAGCACCTCGACGGGACGGACGTTGAGGCGGTGGGCCAGCTCCGGGTCGGCTTCGGCCGCCTCCAACGGGACCAGGCCGGCTGCGTGGACGACCAGGTCGAAGCCGTCGGCCACCAGCGCCGCCAGTCGCCGCTCGTCGCGCAGGTCCACGTGGACCAGCCCCGCGATCGACCGGGTACCGAAGGTGCCGACGACATTGTGACGGGGTGTCAGGTAGGTCCACAGGCCGCCCCCCACGAACCCCGACGCGCCGAGCAGCAGGATCCTCAGGCGCGAGTTCGACGGGAGTTCGCTCCCGCCCGGCCGCCGAAACAAGCTCATATCAGGCATTTTATGACACTTTTGGTGAGAGCTCCGATGGGAGGCTGTGATGAAGGCCATCGTCTTCGAAGATGTGGGCCTGGCGGGCATCCACGATCGTGAGGTCCCTTCCTTCGACGTCGGCGAGGTCCTGGTCAAGGTGGCCGCCACCGGTGTCTGCGGCACGGACCGGGCGATCCTGCTGGGTGAGTTCCCGGCACGACGCGGTGTGGTGCTGGGGCATGAGGCGGTCGGCGCGGTGGCCGCGGTCGGGTCCGGCATCAGCTCGGTGATGCCGGGCGACCGTGTGGTGATCAACCCGACGTACTACTGCGGCCGGTGCCGTCCCTGCCGCCGAGGGATGCCGGCGCACTGCGCGGCGAAGGAAGGCCGGGAGGTCGGCGTCGACCGTGACGGGACGATGGCCGACTTCGCCGTCGTGCCCGAGCGCTTCGTCCATCAGCTGCCCGTCTCGGTGTCCTACCGGCGAGGGGCGCTGGTGGAACCGCTCGCCTGCGTGCTCAACAACCTGAGGGCAGCTCGGCTGCGGTGGGACGACCAGGTGCTCGTGCTCGGCGCCGGCCCCATCGGCACACTGTGCGCGATGGTCGTGGCACGGCGCGGCGCCAGGGTGACACTGACCGAGCGTGATCCGAGGAGGGCGGAGATCGCCCGCCTGATGCTGCCGCGAACGGTGCGGGTACTTTCCCCGGAGGAGGCGGCCGGGTCAGGCAGGCCGGTATCCGACGTGGTCATAGATACGACAGGGTCGGTACCGGGTGATGTCCTGAGCGCGGTGGCGGCCGGGGGCACCGTCGTGGCGATGGGCGAGCGGGAGGCCGGCGTCGCCACCATCCCGCTGAGGGCTCTGGTGACCAGAGGGATCCGTCTAGTGGGGGCAGGACCGTACCGGCCCACGGACTTCGAGCTGGCGCTGGACCTCGCACAGGATCTGCCACTCGAAGAACTGGTGACCCACGTGCTGCCGCTCGAACGGTACGCCGAGGCCCTGGCGCTGCTGGCGGTCGCACCCGACGGGCGGGGACGGCCGTCGCCCGGCCGCGGGTACAGTGCGATGAAGGTCCTGCTCGCCCCGGACGAGAACCCGGCCTCATGAGCGCCGGACGGGATGGTGCGCACCCGTCCTTCGTGGACGGAACGCTTTGGCTGGACGACCGCCCCCGGTTCCTCATCGCCGGTGAGTACCCCTACTACCGGGATCACCGCGGGCGGTGGGCGGCCAAGCTGGGCGCCATGCGCGACGCCGGCATCGAGGTGGTGACCTGCTACGTTCCCTGGCGGCACCACGAGATCAGCCAGGGCGGCGGCCGGCGGTTGTGCTTCGACCGGGACGGCAACCGCGATCTGGCCGCCTTCCTGGAGCTGATTGCGGCGACGGGCCTGCTCGCACTCCTGAAGCCGGGCCCCTTCGTCCATGCCGAACTGCCCTTCGGTGGACTGCCCGACCGCGTCAGCCCCACCCTCGATCCGGATCGGCACGCCGCACGGTCGGCCGACGGCCGACCGCTGCCCTGCCAGCAGTTCGCGCTTCCGTCGGCTCTGGACCCGAAATTCCTGAAGGATGCGACAGGCTGGCTTCGCGCTGTCGGCCGGTTCCTCCGGCCATTCGTTCATCCGCAGGGGCCGGTCGTCGCCGTCCAGATCGGCAACGAGGGGCACTACGGGGAGACCGCCCTGCCGATCGACGCGCTCGACTACTCGCAGCCTTGTGCCGACGCCTTCGCCCGCTTCGCACCCGGCGTGGAGGCACCCACCCGGGCGGAGTGTCCGCCGTCCCCGAACGGGCTGCTCTCCCTGGTCAGCTGGGGGCAGTGGTCGGCCGAGGTCCTCGCCGCCGGGATGGCGGGGCTGGCCGAGGCGCTCGGGCCGGACATCCCCGTCTTCACCACGTACTCGCCGCCGGCCAGGGCCGACCGCGTGCCCGGCCGGGCGGCCGGACGGTACGACGCCTGGTTGGCCAGGAACAGAGTCGGCGCGCCCACTGCACTGCCCCGCGCCTACACGAGCTGGGCGGGCAACGTGCTGGCGGACGAGGAGGCGCTGGTCAACTACGTTCTGGCGGCCAAAGGGGGACGAGGCCCCAACATCGAGGAGAACTGGGGGCTCCGCTGGGCGGATGCGAGCTGCGCCTTCCCGGTGGTCCCGATCCACCACACCCTGCTCGGCGTGGCGTGCGGGGCGACCGGCATCAGCGTCTATCCGGCCTGCGCCACTGCGGGCTGGGGCGACCACCTTGCGGTGGATCGCTCCTGGTTGACGGAGACGGCCGGCGATCCCGCGCAGTTCGATCCGCCGTACGGGGACGCCGCTCCGATCCTGGTCGACGCCGGCCCCGGCCCGGCCTTCGCCGCCGTACAGGTGTTGACCCACTTTCTGGCCGGCCAGCAGGACGTGCTGGCCGTCTCCCGCCCGGAGCCCGGAGTGCGGTGGGGTGTCCATCCGCCGTACGCGGCAATCGGTGCGTGGTACCGGGCGACGAGCCGGCGCAGCGGCGGGGCCGCGGATCGGCCCGTGCCCTCGGCCGGTCGGACCCTGCTGCCCTTCGTCGCCCACTGCCTGCGACGCAACCTGCCCTTCCAGTTGGAGGAACTGACCGGCCGGGTCGCACTCGACCCTGATGCAGGGCCACTGGTCGCAGTGTCGGGCCGCTTCATGGAGCAGGCACTGCAACAACGGCTCGCCAGGTTCACCGAGCAGGGCGGGTCGCTCCTCGTGGTGGGGGAACTCCCCCACCTGGATGAGAACCTGCGCTCCTGTACCGATCTGGCCGATGCGGTGCGGCGATACGCCGCGCCGCTGGGCGAGCCGGCCAGGGTGCGCGCGGTGGCCCTCGGCGGGAAGCCCGTCGGAACGGCCGTCGAGGAGTGGCTTGGCGAGAGCAGCGGCGTACCTCGGCGTACCGGACCACGGGAATGGCTCGAGCTGCGCAGGACCACCGCGGAACCCGAGGACGTGCTCGTCTTCCTCTTCAACCGCTCGGGCGGACCCTTACGGGCACGCACCACGTGCGGGGAGCACGTCGTCGCCGTCGACCTCGTCGGGGACGGATGCGCCGTCGTGCGGGTGTCCAACGGACGGCTGGGGGCGTGCTACGTCAAGGGGCTGAACGAGCGGACCGGCGCGGGGGTGCCGGTCCGGGTGCGGGTCGGACGCGATCTGCTGAACGCCGACCGGCCGTGCGACCTGTCCGCCGTGCGCGGGCCGGGCAGCTTCGAGCTGCGCACCGCCGGAGTGCAGGGCGAGGCCCGCGTGCTCCTGCCGGAGGGGCCATGACACCGTCGTCCCCATCGCTCCCGGCCGCCGCCCCGGCAGAGGCCGTCGGCGTCGATGTCGGCGCCACGAAGATCGCGGCGGTGCGGGTGGCGGCCGACGGCACGGTGTCGGCGCGGGCCCGCTGTGCCACACCGCGCCGCACGGCGAACGCGCTGGTCGGTGCCATCAGCGACCTGGTGGCGCAGGTGCGGAGCAAGCGGGTCACCGCGGTCGGCGTCGGGCTGCCCGGGATGGTCGACGCCCGTACCGGGGCGCTGGCCTTCGCGCCCGGTCTGGACTTCGCGCGAGCTCCGCTTCGGACGCTGATCGCGGACGCGGTGGGACTGCCGGTGGTGACCGACAACGACGCGAACGCGGCCGCGTGGGCCGAGTACCGCCTTGGTGCAGGGCGCGGACATGACCACCTGGTGCTGGTGACGCTGGGCACGGGTCTGGGTTGCGGCGTGGTCGTCGCCGGCCGCCTGCTTCGCGGCTCGCACGGCTTCGCGGCCGAGGCCAGCCACCTGACGGTCGATCCCCGCGGCCCACTGTGCGAGTGCGGCAACCGCGGATGCTGGGGAGTGTCGGCGTCCGGCGCCGCCATCGCGAGACTCGGGCGACAGGCTGCGGCGGCCCACCCGACGTCGCTGCTGGCCCGCCTGATCGGCCAGGGCCCCGCAGGCGCGGGAGAGGCGGTCACCGAGGCCGCCCGCAGCGGCGATGAGCAGGCCCTGGCGATCCTGGACCGGGTGGGAGCGCTCACCGGCACCGGACTGGCCGCCTTGGCCAACCTGTTCGATCCCTCCGTGATGGTCGTCGGAGGCGGTCCGATCTCCGCAGGAGAACTGCTGCTCGCACCCGCGCGCGCCTCGTTCGCCCGCTGGCTCTATTCACCCGGAGATCGCCCGCCCGTGCCCGTACTGACGGCCCGCTTCGCCAATGATGCCGGCGCGATCGGCGCCGCACTGCTGGCGATCGATCGCGCCCCGGACCTCGGGAGGATCTGAGCTCGTCACCCAACTACCTTTCATGCCCCGCCCTGTGAGTGTCAATCAGGTCGCGACACCAGGTGTAGGACGCCTTGGGCGTCCGCCGCTGCGTCTCGAAGTCGACGTGCACGAGATCGAATCGTTGATTGAACCCCTCAGCCCGTCGAACAGGCTGTCATTACAGCGAGTCCGTAACCGTGAGTCACCAAACTCTTGCAAGTCGCCTATCTGGCACCCGAGTTGCGATCTTCAGCCAGCCCGCCTACTTCGCGAACCGCCTCCGATGGGCAGCGATCAGATCTCGATACCAGGCATAGGAAGCCCTGGGAGTGCGCTTCTGGGTCTCGAAGTCGACATGGACTAGACCAAAACGCTGGCTAAACCCATCTGACCACTCGTAGTTATCGATCAGCGACCATGTGTAGTAGCCGCGGACGTCGATGCCTTCGGCGACCGCTTGAGCGAGAGCGTCGAGGTGGGCGGCGAGGAAGTCGATGCGGGGCTGGTCGGGGGTGGTGGGCTCTTCGACGGAGCAGCCGTTCTCGGTGATGGTGATCGGCGGGAGTGCCGCTCCGTACGACTCCTTCAAGCCGATCAGGAGTTGGCGGATTCCGTCGGGGACGACGGGCCAGCCGAAGGCGGTGTGGGGGACGTCGGGGATGTCGACGAGGTCGAAGGGCAGGCCCGCGTCGGTGGGGGCGGCAATGCGGGTGGGGTTGTAGTAGTTGACGCCGAGGCCGTCGAGGCCGGGGGTGTGGATGAGGTCGGTGTCGCCGGGGTGGATGGCGCCGTAGATGTCGTCCGGGACGCCGAGGGCGGAGAGGTCGGGGTAGGTGCCGAGGAGGACGGGGTCGGTGAACAGACGGTTGTGCAGAGCGTCGTAGGCCTCGGCGGCGGCGAGGTCGGCCGGAGCGTCGGAGGCGGGCCGCACCGGGGTGAGGTTGTTGGCGATCAGCACCTCCAGGCCGCGCTCGTGCAGGGTGGCGGCGGCCAGTCCGTGGGCGAGGAGCTGGTGATGGGCGGCCGGCAGGGCCTCCATCATGAGGGTCCGGCCGGGGGCGTGGATGCCCAGCGCGTAGCCGTAGACCATGTGGACGAAGGGCTCGTTGAGGGTGATCCAGGCGGGGATCCGGTCGCCCAGGCGGTCGGAGACGACGGCGGCGTACTCGGCGAAGCGGTACGCGGTGTCGCGGTTCAGCCAGCCGTCCGCGTCTTCCAGGGCCTGCGGCAGGTCCCAGTGGAAGAGCGTGGGCAGCGGGGTGATGCCGGCTTCCAGCAGGGCGTCCACCAGGCGGTCGTAGAAGGCGAGTCCGGCCGGGTTGACCGGGCCCGCGCCGGTGGGCTGCACACGGGGCCAGGCGATGGAGAAGCGGTAACCGTCCAGCCCGAGGCCCTGCATCAGGACGATGTCCTCGGGATAGCGGTGGTAGTGGTCGCAGGCGACCGCTCCCGTGTGGCCGTCGCGGACGGCGCCGGGGCGGGCGGCGAAGACGTCCCAGACGGACGGGCCGCGGCCGTCCTCCTCGACGGCTCCCTCGATCTGGTAGGCGGCGGTGGAAACACCCCAGCGGAACCCCGCCGGCAGGTCGAGACGATCCGGCACGGCTCGCTCCTTGCTCGCGATGGCGATGAGTATGCACTCAACGGAAGCATCAAATATGAGGCGTCCTCATGTTAGCGGCTACCGGGCGAAGCACCAGATGTTGTGCGAAGGTTCGAAGCGCCAAGCCATTGAAAGTTGATGCTCATCGTAAAGATCCACGCAGCACACAGCTCGGGCCAGTTGCAAGAGATCTCGCCGGCGCCATCCGGTTCGAGGCCGGCCCGGGCACGCGGTGGCGCCCGGGCCGGCGCACCCGAGCGGCTACCAGCGGCGGCGCGGCAGCGCCGGGTTGAGCTTGGCGGCGAGCGCGGAGAGGAAGGCCGGGAGCTTGTCGACCATGTTCTTGGGGACCGGGGTGGTCTGGACGGTGCCACTCCTCACGTCCTCGACGACGAGGGCGTAGGTGCCGTTCTCCTCGACGAGTTCGGCTGCGAAGAGCAGCGTCTGTGTGGAGGTTTCCATCAGAGCTCCCGGGTCTGGGTGTCGTTGAGCCAGGCCGTCCATTCCTTGGTGGTCTGCTGCTCGTCGGTGTCCTCGGCGAACAGGTGGTGGCCGAGCCAGATCGGCACGTTCCAGGTGCTGCCGTTGAAGAACCGGTAGAGCGCGTCCGGGCCGCGAAGGCCGAGGAAGTCGGTGCTGATCCAGTCGACGACCACCTCCTCGGGGTCGTGCTCCTGGCCGGGGGCGCGGAGGGTGAACCGGTCGCCGACGGTTGCGTCGGTGGGGAGGCCGAGGCGTAGGCGCAGGGCGGCGAAGTCGGCCGGGTCGGCGGTGGGTTCGGGCTGCTGGGCCCTGACGTAGGTAGCGGGGCGGCCGCCGAAGTGCCGGAGGTACTCGGCGAGGCCGTGCTGGTAGAAGTCGACGTGCTTCTCGGCCGCGTCCGTCTTGGCGTCCCAGGCCCAGGCCTCGTCGACGACGCCCGTGTGCACCCAGTGGATCCCCATCCGCAGGTGGCTGGCTCCGTCGTCGGCCGGTTCGACGTGGTAGCTGAGCGTGTTGGAGAACCCGCCGTCCTGGGTCGCCCGGACGGCGAGGTGCCGCGGCGGTTCCCAGGCCACGACGGTGGCGTCGCCCCGGGTTGCCTTTCCGCCGACGCGCGGCTCGACCTCCATCGGATAGAGCCAGCCCAGGTTGCCGGCGCCGGTGGCCACCGCGTCCCAGACCTGCTGGGGCGTGGCGGGCAGGTCCTGCTCCCGGCGGACCTCGAACTCTCGGGCCATGGTCGGTACTGCTCCTTCGTCGTGGTTCACGGTCAGTAGGCGATCGGGAGGGTGCACAGCCGCCGTTGCAGCGGGTTGGGCCGCCAGTCCAGCTCCGCCCCGGCGGCGAGCCGCAGTTCGGGCAGCCGGCGGACCAGCGTGCCGACGGCCACCTCCACCTGGAGCTTGGCCAGCGGGCCACCGAGGCAGAAGTGCGGGCCGTTGCCGAAGCTGAGGTGGCGGTTGCCGGGCCGGGACAGGTCGAGCCGGTCGGGGTTCTCGAAGCGTTCGGGGTCGCGGTTGGTCGCACCGAGGAACAGGTACACCAGCTCGCCCTCCCGCAGCGTCCGCCCGCCGATCTCCAGGTCCTGCGCGACGACCCGGACGATCGCCTGGGTGACCGTGTCGTAGCGGGCCAGTTCCTCGACGGCGTCGCGGATCAGGTGCGGGTCCGCGCGCAGCCGGGCCAGCTGGTCCGGGTGGCGCAGCAGGGCCAGCGTGCCGTTGCCGATCAGGTGGGTGGTGGTCTCGTCGCCGGCGGTGATCAGGACGAAGCAGGTGGAGAGCAGTTCGGAGTCGGTGAGCCGGTCGTCCTGCGCCTGGGTGGCGACCAGGGCGCTGATCAGGTCGTCGCCCGGCTCACGCCTGCGCTGCCGGATGAGCCCGGAGAGGTACTCCTCGTACTGTTCGATCGCCGCCTCGGACTTGTCGATGTCCTCGGCCAGCCGGCCGAACTGCTGGAACCAGCTGTTGACCTGCGGCCGGTCCTCGTCCGGGATGCCGAAGAGCTCGCCGACGACGGACATCGGCAGCGGGGAGGCGACCGCCTGGATCAGGTCCATGGTCGGTCCGGCGGCGACCGCCTCGTCGATGAGCCGGTCGACGATCCGCTGGACGCCGTCGCGCAGGGCCTCGACGCGCCGGGCGGTGAAGGCCTTGTTGGCCAGTTTGCGCAGCCTGGCGTGGTCCGGCGGGTCGGTGTTGGTCATCACCCGGCCGAGTCGGTCGGTGAGGCGGCTGAGTGCTTTGAGGTCGCCGCCGAGCGCGGTGAAGGCGCGGGTCATCCGGTCCCGGTCGTTGGACAGCCGCAGGTCGCCGAGTGCGGCCTCGACGTCGGTGTACCGGGTGAGGTACCAGATGCCCTGGGCGCTGCGGTGGACCGGCTCCTCGCGCCGCATGCGGGCGTAGAGCGGGTACGGGTCGCGCCGGGCCTCGGAGGTGGACAGGGCTGCGGCGAGGTCGTCCGGACGGGCGGGGCCCGCGGCGTCGCGGGCCCCGTCCAGGGTGTCGGTGGAGGTCATGTCGGCCGCGCTACCGCTGGGCGTCCATGGCGTCGGCGAGGCTCTTGGGCCGCATGTCGGTCCAGGCCCCCTCGACGTACTCCAGGCAGGCGGCGTGGGTGTCCGGGCCGTGGGTGACGGTCCAGCCGTCCGGGACGTCGGCGAACTGCGGCCAGAGCGAGTGCTGGTTCTCGTCGTTGACGAGGACGAGGAAGGTGCCGTCCTGGTCGTCGAAGGGGTTGGTCATGGGTCAGTCCTCCTGGTGGGAAAGGGTGGCGGCACCGGTGTCACCGGTGGCCTCGGAGTCGTGGGCGTCGCCGGTGGCCCCGGCGATCCTGGCGGCCAGGACCGGTCCGATCTGGGCCAGCGAGCCCGCCTGGGTCATCTGGTCGTGCCGGGTGGTGATCTCGTGCGATTCGATCCGGCCCGCGATGTACGGGCGCCAGACCTCCGGACCGGCGTCGTCGTCGCCCCGGCCGATCGTGGAGTTGAACAGCAGCAGGTCCCCGTCGTACCTGCCGGGGACGAAGTCGACCGCCAGCTTCGCGTTGTTGATCATGATCTGGACGATCACCTCGACCTGCCGCTCGTTCAGGCCGGCCAGCGCGCTGCCGCGCCGGTTCAGCACCTCGGCGACCTCGGCGTAGGTGATCTCCCGGTCTCCCAGTTCGTCCGGGTCGACGTCGAGCACTCCGACGAGCACGTCCCGCACGGTGGGTACCGGCTCCTCCTCGAACCGCACGTCCTTCACCGGGTAGGCGTCGAGGATCGCCAGCAGTGCGGTCCGCTCGCCCCGCGCCTGGAGTTCGCAGGCGAGCGCGTGGGCGATCAGGCCACCCGCGGACCAGCCGAGCAGCAGGTAAGGGCCCTGGGGCTGGATCTTCTGGACGTGGTCGGCGTAGTCGGCCGCCATCTCCTCGTAGGAGGTCGGCAGCGGTTCGGGCCGGCCGAGGCCGCGCGCCTGGAGCGCGTAGACCGGGTGCTGCGGGCCGAGGTGGTTCAGCAGCCCGCTGTAGGACCAGCTGATGCCGCCGCCGGGGTGGACGCAGAACAGCGGGGTGTCCGTCCCGGTCGCGCGCAGCGGCAGCAGCACGTCGAGCGCGTCGGCCGGGTCGTTCATGGCGAGGCGGTCGGTGAGCCCGGCCACGGTCGGCGCCTCGAACAGCATTCGCAGCCCCAGTTCCAGGCCGAGGGTCTCGCGGACCCGGGAGGCCAGCCGGGCGGCCAGCAGCGAGTGCCCGCCCAGGTCGAAGAAGCCGTCGTCGATGCCCACCTGCTCCCGGCCCAGGATCTCGGCGAACAGACCGCACAGCAGTTGCTCCTGCGGCGTCCGGGGGCCGCGTCCGGCGTCCGAGGCTCCGTAGTCGGGGGCGGGCAGGGCGGCCCGGTCGAGCTTGCCGTTGGCGGTCAGCGGCAGGGCGTCCACGATGACGAACGCGGCCGGCACCATGTAGTCGGGCAGGTCGCGGCGCAGCCGGGCGGACAGTTCCGCCGTTTCGGGCCCGCCCTCGGGGGCGGGCACCAGGTAGGCGACCAGCCGCTTGTCGCCCGGCCGGTCCTCGCGGGCGACCACGGCCGCCTGGGCGATGTCGGGGCAGGCCGCCAGGACGGCCTCGATCTCTCCGGGCTCGATCCGCAGGCCACGCAGCTTGACCTGGTGGTCGACGCGTCCGGCGAAGTCCAGTGTCCCTCCCCCGGCGCCCCCAGCCATGGGGGTCCCCCCGGCCGAAGTCCCCCAGCCTTCGGCCGGGGGTGCCCCCACGGGGAGGCCAGGAGGTGCCCCCACCGGCCGGGGGTGCTCCCGGGGAAGCCACCGGGCGAGGTCGCCGGTGCGGTACATCCGGCTCCCGGCCGGCCCGTACGGGTCGGCCGTGAATCGCTCCGCCGTCAGGCCGGGGCGGCCGAAGTAGCCGCGGGCCACGCCCGTTCCCGCGAGGTACAGCTCGCCGACCATGCCGGTCGGCACCGGCCGCAGCCGGTCATCGAGCACGTAGGCGCGCATGTTCGCCATCGGGCCGCCGATCGGCACGGTCGCGGCGTTCTCCGCGAGGTCGCGCACCGGGTGGCGGGTGGCCAGGGTGGTGGCCTCGGTGGGCCCGTAGCCGTTGACCACCTCGATACCGGGGCAGGCCGCGAGCACCCGGGCGGCGGCGGCCGGGGAGACCACGTCGCCGCCGGTCCAGACCTCGCGGACCCCGGAGAGCAGGCCCGGCCGTTCCTCGGCGACCAGCCGGAACAGGCCGGCGGTCAGCCAGAGTCCGGTCACGCCGTGGGTGGCGATCGTGTGTTGCAGCAGGTCGAGGTCGAGCTGCTCCGGCGGGGCGACGACGACCCGGCCGCCGTTGAGCAGCGGCACCCACAGCTCGTAGGTCGACAGGTCGAAGGCCGTCGGGGAGTGCATCAGCACCCGCTCGTGTCCGCCGCCGCGCCATTCGGGGGACAGGGCGAGGCCCGCCACGTCGCGGTGGGTGACGGCCACGCCCTTCGGCCGCCCGGTCGAGCCGGAGGTGTACATGATGTACGCCAGCTGACCTGGCCGGCAGGGGGCTTCGAAGCCGGACGGGTGGGCGTCCGCGGACTGTGCCAGTGCGGCGAGCACCTCCGTGGTGAGCACCAGGGCGGCTCCGCTCTCCCGCATGATCAGGTCGATGCGGGAGGAGGGGAAGCGCGGGTCCAGCGGCACGTAGGCGCCGCCCGCCTTGATGATCGCCAGGATCGCCACGACCAGGTCCGCCGAGCGGGGCAGCATGACCGCGACCGGCGTCTCTAGCCGTACGCCGTGGCCGATCAGTGCCCCGGCCAGGCGGTCGGCCCGCCGGTCGAGTTCCGCGTAGGTCAGCTCGGTGCCGCCGGCCACGACCGCGACCGCGTCCGGGGTGGCCCGCACCTGGCGGGTGAACAGCTCCGGCAGCGAGGCTGTGGACAGCGGTGCGGCCGTGTCGTTGAAGCCGTGCAGCACGCGGTGGCGTTCCGCGCCGGACATCAGGTCGATCCGGCTGATCGGCCGGTCCGGGTCGGCGGCCGCCGTGCGCAGCAGGCGGGCCCAGCGCTCGAACAGCAGCTCCACGGTGGGCGCGTCGAACAGGTCGGTGGCGTACTCCACCGCGCCGACCAGGCCGTCGGCGGTGCCGTCCGGGCGGAACTGCTCGGCCAGGCTGAAGGTCAGGTCGACCCGGGAGGTCCCGGTCGGCGCCTCCAGGTGGCCGGTCTCCAGGCCGGGCAGGGCGAACTCGCCGAACGGCGCGTTCTGCAGGGCCAGCATGACCTGGAACAGCGGGTGGTGGGCGAGCGACCGCACCGGGTTGGCCACCTCGACCAGGTGCTCGAACGGCACGTCCTGGTGGTCGTACGCGGCGAGCGCCTTCTGCCGCACCCGGCGGAGCAGTTCGGCGAAGCCGGGGTCGCCGGTCGTGTCGGTGCGCAGCACCAGGGTGTTGACGAAGAAGCCGACGAGCTCGTCCAGCGCCTGGTCGGTGCGGCCGGCGATCGGGCTGCCGATGGGGATGTCCGTACCGGCGCCGAGCCGGGTGAGCAGGGCGGCGAGACCGGCCTGGAGCACCATGAACATACTGGCGCCGCGCGCGGCGGCCAGGTCCCGCAGGGCCTGGTGCAGTTCGCGGTCCAGCCGGACCACGACCCGGTCGCCGCGCTGGGAGGCCACCGGCGGGCGGGGCCGGTCGGCGGGCAGCTGCACCTGCTGCGGGATTCCCGCCAGCTCGTCCTTCCAGTAGGCGAGTTGGCGGGCGAACAGGCTGTCCGGGTCGGCGGTGTCGCCGAGTAGATCGCGTTGCCAGCGGGTGTAGTCGGCGTACTGCACCGGCAGCGGGGACCACTGCGGCTCCTCGCCCCGGCAGCGCGCCGCGTAGGCCGTGGCGAGGTCGCCGGAGAGCGGGCCCATCGACCAGCCGTCGGCGGCGATGTGGTGCACCACGACCACCAGCACGTGCCGGTCGGGGGCGAGGGCGTACAGCTCGGCCCGGACCGGAGGCTCCGCGGCCAGGTCGAAGCCGCGCCGGGCGGCGTCCACCAGGCGCTCGGCCAGCCGGCTCTCGTCGAGCTCGACCACCGGCAGCGCCGGACGGGCCTGCGCGGCGCTCAGCACGACCTGGTACGGGACGCCGTCGGTCTCTCGGAAGACCGTCCGCAGGCTCTCGTGCCGGGCGACCACGTCGGCGAGCGCGGCGTGCAGGGCCGGCCGGTCGAGGTCGCCGGTCAGGCTCAGTGCGAGCGGCATGTTGTAGGTGGCGCTGGGCCCGTCCATCCGGTGCAGGAACCACAGGCGGCGCTGGGCGAAGGACAGCTGTACGTGCTCGGGGCGCGGGTGGGCGGTCAGTGCGGGCCGCGCCGTGCCGGAGCCGTCGAGGCGGGCCGCCAGTGCGGCCACGGTCGGGGCCTCGAACAGGGTGCGGACCTCCAGCTCCGCGCCGAGGGTCGCCCGGACCCGGGAGGCGAGGCGGGTTGCGAGCAGCGAGTGCCCGCCGAGGTCGAAGAAGCTGTCCTCGACCCCGACCTGGGCCAGCCCGAGCACCTCGGCGAACAGTTCGGCGAGGAGTTGCTCCTGCGGGGTGCGCGGGGCCCGCCCGCCCGCGGCCGGGCCGAGGTCGGGGGCGGGCAGCGCGCGGCGGTCGAGCTTGCCGCCGGCCGTCAGCGGTAGTGCGTCCAGCGCCACGAACGCCGACGGGACCAGGTAGTCGGGCAGCCGCCCGCGCAACCAGTCTCGGAGTTCGCCGAGGAGGGCGCCGGTGCCGCGGCCGCCGGTCGGGCGGTTGGTCAGCGCCGACAGCGCGCCGCCGGTTGCCCCGGCCGGCCGGTACGGCTCGGCGGGGGAGCTGTGGAGCGTCTGCGGGTCGGTGAGGACGACATCCAGGGCGTCGGCCTCGGTGGCCGACCAGGTGACGGCCACCGTGCGGTCGAACTCCCGCCCGAGGGCGTGGAAGTCCTCCGGGTCGGGGAGGTCGCCGTCCTCCGGGACGTGCAGCCGGTTCCGCAGTTCGGTGAGCGTCCCGTTGCCGTCCTGCACGGCCCGGGCCAGGGCGGCCTCCTGCGCCACGCGGCGGTTCGGCACCCCGGTGATCCGCAGCACCTCGGCGGGCGGCTGGGCGAGGAGTTCGCGCAGCCCGGCCAGGCCGGCGACCTGCCGCCCCCACTCCAGCTCGACGGGCCGACTCGGGGCCGCCGGCGCGATCGGGGGCTTGTGCAGCGTCACGTCGTAGCGGTAACGGGTCAGTTCGTTGTGGTGGCGGCCGCGCTTGACCTCCACGGCCACCGCACCGATGTCCGCACCGTGCTCCCGCAGGACGGTGAAGAAGTCCGGGTCGACCAGGAGTTCCTTCTCCACCCGGACGGCCTGTTCCACCGCGCGACGCACGGCCGCGAGGTCGGCGTCGTCGCCGGTCCGGTGCAGCTGGACGGCCGTGGCCAGCGGGCGCAGCAGTCGCAGGTTGCGGACGTCGCCGACGAAGAGCGCGCCGCCGGGGGCGAGCAGCCGCATCAGCTTCCCGATCACGTCCGCGAGGTAGTCGGCGGACGGGAAGTACTGCACCACCGAGTTGATCACGATGGTGTCGAACTCCCCGGCCGGAAGCCCGTCGGTGTCGTGCGCCGGCCGGGTCTGCAGCACCACGCGGCCGGCCAGCCGCTCCTCCCCCGCCACCTGGGCGCTCAGGGCGTCGATCGCGGTGGCGGAGAAGTCGGTGGCCCAGTAGGTCTCGCAGTGCGGCGCGACCTGCGAGAGCAGCAGGCCGGTGCCGACGCCGACCTCCAGCACCCGGCGGGGGCGCAGGGCCAGGATGCGGGCCACGGTGGCGTCCCGCCACTCCCGCATCTGCTCGACGGGGATCGGGCTCGCGTCATAACTGCTGTTCCAGCCGACGAAGTTCTGACCGAAGGCCGCTTCCTCCGGGGCGATGGGCAGGGCGTCGTAGATGTCCTGCCACTCGCCCACGTGGTCCGCCTCCAACGCGCCGTCCCGGGCCGCGTCCTGGCGCGGGACGACGTAGCCGACGAGCCGGTCGTCCTGGGCGAGGACGGCGGCCCGGGCGACGGCGGGGTGCTCGGCCAGCGCGGCCTCGACCTCGCCCGGCTCGACCCGGAAGCCGCGCACCTTCACCTGGTCGTCGACGCGGCCGACATACTCCAGCTCGCCGTCGGCCCGCCAGCGCACCAGGTCACCGGTGCGGTACATCCTCCCTGCTTGCCCGCCATCGGGCTGGGGGCACCTCCCGGCCGCCAGGCTGGGGGAGAGGGGCCCATCCCCGGCAGGGCCGAACGGGCTGGCGACGAACCGCCCGGCCGTCAGGCCCGGCCGGTTCAGATAGCCGCGTGCCAGGCCCGCGCCCGCGACGTACAACTCCCCCGCCACGCCCGGCGGCACCGGTCGCAGCCGGTCGTCCAGGACGTACACCCGGGAGTTGGTGATCGGCCGGCCGATCGGCGGCACACCGGACCCCGGGGACAGCGGGTCGCTCATGGTCGCACACACCGTGGTCTCGGTCGGGCCGTACGCGTTGATCATCCGGCGTCCGGGCGCCCAGCGCGCCACCAGCTCCGGCGGGCACGCCTCACCTGCCACCACCAGGGTCGACGCGGTCACCGCACCGTCCGGCACGGCGGCGAGGACGGACGGGGGCACCGTCACATGGGTGATGCCGAGTCCCGGGTCGGTCAGCGCGGCGAGCGGATCGGCTGCGGGGGGCAGCACCAGGGTGGCTCCGCGCAGCAGGGTGGTGTAGATCTCCGACACCGAGGCGTCGAAGCTGGGCGAGGCGAACTGGAGCACCCGGCTGTCGGGTTCGATCGCGAAGCGCTCGATCTGGGCGGCGACCAGGCTCGCCACACCGCCGTGGCCGACCGCGACGCCCTTGGGGCGGCCGGTGGAGCCGGAGGTGTAGATGACGTACGCCGGGTGCCGGACGTCGAGGGCGACCTGCGGGTCGGTGTCCGGCCAGTCGCCCTCGGTCACCATGGACGGGTCGTCGACCAGCAGCGCCGGGCGGGCGTCCTCCAGCATGTAGGCGATCCGCGCCTGCGGGTACGCCGGGTCCACCGGCAGGTACGCCGCCCCGGCCTTCAGCACACCCAGGACCGCCACCACGGACTCCACCGACCGCGGCAGGGCCACCGCGACGATCTGCTCCGGGCCGACGCCCCGGGCGATCAGCGCGTGCGCGAACCGGTTCGCCCGAGCGTCGAGCTGCCGGTAGGTCAACTCCTGCTCACCACAGGCCAGCGCGACTGTGTCCGGCTCGGCCGCCACCTGCGCCGCGAAGGCCTGCGGCACCGGGACGGCGCCCACGTCCCGGGCGGTCGCGTTGCCCTTCTCCAGCAGCCGGTGCCGCTCGTCGGCGTCGAGGAGGTCGATCCCTCCGATCGGCTGCTCCGGGTCGGCGGTGACGGCCTTCAGCAGGAGCGTCCAGCGCCGGACCAGGGCCTCGACCGTGGAGCGGTCGAACAGGTCGGTGGCGTACTCGACCGCGCCGGCGATCCCGGCCGGGTTCCCGTCCGGGCCGAACTGTTCGACCATGCTCAGGCCGAGGTCGAACTTGGCGGTTCCGGTCGCGACCGCGTAGGTGGTGACGTCCAGGCCGGGCAGCGAGAACCGGCCCATCGGAGCGTTCTGGACGGCCAGGACGGTTTGGAACAGGGGGTGGTGGGAGAGCGAGCGGGACGGGTTCAGCGCCTCCACCAGGTGCTCGAACGGCACGTCCTGGTGCGCGTACGCGGACAGCGCCGTCTCCCGCACCCGGCCCAGCAGCTCGGCGAAGGACGGGTCCCCGCTGGTGTCGGTCCGCAGCACCAGCGTGTTGACGAAGAACCCGACCAGGTCGTCCAGCGCCTCGTCCGTGCGACCGGCGATCGGACTGCCGATCGGGATGTCCGTGCCCGCGCCCAGCCGCGTGTACAGCGCCGCGAGCGCCGCCTGCAGCACCATGAACAGGCTTGTCCCGGTGTTCCGCGCCAACTTCGCCAGTGCGGCGTGCAGTTCGGCGTCGAGCTGCAGGCCGAGGTGGTCTCCCGCCCAGCCGGCGACGGCCGGGCGGGTCCGGTCGACGGGTAGTTGGAGCAGCTCCGGCAGGTCGGACAGCTGCCGCTTCCAGTAGTCGAGCTGCTCGGCGAACCGGCTCTGCGGGTCGGCGGCGTCGCCGAGCAGCTCGCGCTGCCACAGCGTGTAGTCGGCGTACTGCACCGGCAGGGCCGGTCGGTCCGTCGTCCGGCCCTCGCAGCGGGCCGCGTAGGCCTCGGCCAGGTCCCGGGCCAGCGGCCCGGTGGACCAGCCGTCGGCGGCGATGTGGTGCATGACCAGCAGGAGCACGTGCTCGTCCGGTGCGAGCTCGTACAGCTCCGCCCGCAGCGGCGGCTCCGTCGCCAGGTCGAAGGGCTGCCGGGCGGACTCGGCGAGCCGTTGCGGCAGTTCGTCCTGCGTTACCTGGGTCGGCCGGGCCCGGAGGCGGACCGCTGCCGGGTCGAGCACGCGCTGGCAGGGCGAGCCGTCGATCTCGGGGAACACCGTCCGCAGGCTCTCGTGCCGGGCCACCGCGTCGGCCAGTGCCTGGTCCAGCGCGGGCCGGTCGAGCGTTCCGGTCAGTTGAAGCGCCAGCGGGATGTGATAGGCCGCGGCGGCGTCCATGCGGTGCAGGAACCAGAGCCGGCGCTGGGCGAAGGACAGCGGCACCGCCTGCGGCCGCTCCTGCGCGGTCAGCGCCGGGCGGGTACGCCCGGCCCCGGCCAGTGCCCCTGCCAGGCCGGCCACGGTGGGCGCCTGGAAGAGTGCGCGCAGCCCGAGCTCCACGCCGAGCACCGAGCGCACCCTGGCGGCCAGCCGGGTGGCGAGCAGGGAGTGCCCGCCCAGGTCGAAGAAGTCGTCGTCGACCGAGATCTGCGGCACGTCGAGCACCTCGGCGAACAGCTCGGCAAGGATCTGCTCCTGCGGGGTTCGCGGCGCCCGCCCGCTGCCTGCGGGGGCTGCTTCGGGCGTGGGCAGCGCCGCCCGGTCCAGCTTCCCGTTCGGCGTCAACGGCAACGCGTCGAGCAGCACGAACACGGACGGAACCAAGTAGTCCGGCAGCCGCTCGCGCAGGTACGCCGCCAACTCCGCGGGACGGAGGGCCTGACCGGAACGGACCGCCACGTAGCCGACGAGCCGGTCGTCCTGGGCGAGGACGGCGGCCCGGGCGACGGCGGGATGCTCGGCCAGCGCGGCCTCGACCTCGCCGAGTTCGACGCGGAAGCCGCGGACCTTGACCTGCTGGTCGGCGCGGCCGACGTACTCCAGCCCGCCGTCAGCCCGGTGCCGCACCAGGTCGCCGGTGCGGTACATCCGCGCGCCCGCAGGGCCGAACGGGCCGGCGACGAACCGCCCGGCCGTCAGGCCCGGCCGGTTCAGATAGCCGCGCGCCAGGCCCGCGCCCGCGACGTACAACTCCCCCGCCACGCCCGGCGGCACCGGTCGCAGCCGCTCGTCCAGGACGTACACCCGGAAGCCCGCGACCGGTCGGCCGATCGGCGGCACACCGGACCCCGGGGACAGCGGGTCGCTCATGGTCGCGCACACCGTGGTCTCGGTCGGGCCGTAGGCGTTGATCATCCGCCGCCCGGGCGCCCACCGCTCCACCAGCTCCGGCTGGCACGCCTCACCCGCCACCACCAGGGTGGCGGCCGTGAGGTCGGCGCTCTCCAGCGCGGCCAGGGCCGAGGGCGGCAGCGTCACGTGGGTGACGTCCAGCCGACGGTCCGTCAGGGCCTCCAACGGGGCCTCGGCGGGGGCCAGGACGAGAGCGGCGCCGGTGAGAAGCGCGCTGCACAGGTCCCAGAAGGACGCGTCGAAGCTGGGCGAGGCGAACTGGAGTACCCGGCTGCCCGGCGCCACGCCGAGCCGTTCGACCTGCGCCGCCACCAGACCCGACACGCCGCTGTGGCTCACCACGACGCCCTTGGGGCGGCCGGTCGAGCCCGAGGTGTAGATCACGTACGCCGGGTGCCGGACGTCCACCACGATGCCCGGATCGGTCTCCGGCTGCTCAAGAGCCCCGGTCACCATCGCCGGGTCGTCGACCACCACCGCCGGGCGGGCGTCCTCCAGCATGTACGCGATCCGCGCCTGCGGGTAGGCCGGGTCCACCGGCAGGTACGCCGCCCCGGCCTTCAGCACGCCCAGGACCGCCACCACGGACTCCACCGACCGCGGCAGGGCCACCGCCACCACCCGCTCCGGGCCCACACCCTGAGCGATCAGCGCGTGCGCGAACCGGTTCGCCCAGGCGTCGAGCTGCCGGTAGGTCAACTCCTGCTCACCGAAGGCCAGCGCGACCGCGTCCGGCGTCGCCGCCACCTGCGCCGCGAGCAGCTCCGGCAGGCTCGCCCCGGCAGCCCAGTCCTCGGCGGCGGGCAGCAGCTCGCCGCGTTCCTCGGCGGAGAGCACGTCGATCCCGCCGATCGGCCGGTCGGGCGCGGCGGCGACCGCGGCCAGCAGCCGCAGCCACCGGGCGGCCAGGGCCTCGACCGTCGGACGGTCGAACAGGTCGGTGCTGTACTCGACCGCGCCGCTGAGCCCGGCCGGCGCGCCGTCGGGCCCGTGCTCCTCCGCGAACCCGAAGGTCAGGTCGAGGCGGGCGGTCCCGGTGAGCACGGCCATCCCGGAGCCCTTCAGGCCCGGCAGGTCGAAGTCGCCACCGGGCGCGTTCTGCACGACCAGACCGGTCTGGTACAGGGGGTGGTGGGAGAGCGAGCGGGACGGGTTCAGCGCCTCCACCAGGTGTTCGAACGGCACGTCCTGGTGCGCGTACGCGGACAGCGCCGTCTCCCGCACCCGGCCCAGCAGCTCGGTGAAGGACGGGTCCCCGCTGGTGTCGGTCCGCAGTACCAGCGTGTTGATGAAGAAGCCGACCAGGTCGTCCAGCGCCTCGTCGGTGCGACCGGCGACCGGGCTGCCGATCGGGATGTCCGTGCCCGCGCCCAGCCGCGTGTACAGCGCCGCGAGCGCCGCCTGCAGCACCATGAACAGGGTCGTCCCCGAGCGCCGGGCCAGCTCCACCAGCGCGGCGTGCAGTTCGGCCTCGATCCGGAGTTCGAGCAGGTCACCGCCGTACGACATGGCGGCCGGTCGCGGCCGGTCGACGGGCAGCTGCAGCTGCTCGGGCAGCCCGGCCAGCGCCTGCCTCCAGTAGGCGACCTGACGGGTGAACACGCTGTCGGTGTCGTGCTCGTCGCCGAGGATCTCGTGCTGCCACAGGGTGTAGTCGCCGTACTGCACCGGCAGGGGAGGCCACTCCGGTGCCCCACCGCCCTGCCGGGCGGTGTAGGCGGCGGCCAGGTCGCGGGCCAACGGGCCCATGGACCAGCCGTCACCCGCGATGTGGTGCATGACCAGCAGCAGCACGTGCTCGTCCGGCGCGAGGGCGAACAGCTCCGCCCGCAGCGGCACGTCCGAGGTCAGGTCGAAGCCCCGCACCGTCGCCTCGCGCAGCAGGGCGGGCACCTCCGCCTCGGCGGCTGCGCGCACGGTCAGCGGGACGGCGGCCTCGGCGGGGTCCAGCACCCGCTGGTGCGGGATTCCGGCGGTGTGCGGAAAGACCGTGCGCAGCGTCTCGTGCCGGGCCACCACGTCCACGAGCGCGGCGCTCAGGGCGGCCCGGTCGAGGCGGCCGGACAGCCGCAGGGCCAGCGGCATGTGGTAGGTGGCGCTGGGCATCCCGAACTGCTGGAGGAACCAGAGCCTGCGTTGGGCGAACGACAGCGGCATCGGTTCGCGGCGGGGCCGGGGCACCAGGGCCTGCCGGGCGACGCCGGCGTCGTGCAGTCCGGCCGCCAGCCCGGCGGGGGTCGGAGTACGGAACAGGGCGCGCAGCTCCAGCTCGACCCCGAGGGTCGCCCGGACGCGGGAGACCAGCCGGGTGGCGAGCAGGGAGTGGCCGCCCAGTGCGAAGAAGTCCTCGTCCACGCCGACCCGGGCCAGGCCCAGCACCTCGGCGAACAGCTCGCACAGGATCTGCTCCTGTGGGGTGCGCGGCGCCCTTCCACTGCCTGTGGGGGCTGCTTCGGGCGTGGGCAGCGCCGCCCGGTCCAGCTTCCCGTTCGGTGTCAACGGCAACGCGTCGAGCAGCACGAACGCAGCTGGAACCAAGTAGTCCGGCAGCCGGTCGCGCAGGTACGCCGCCAGCGTCGCCGCGGTCGTCCCGCTCCCGTCCGGGGGGACGACGTACGCGACGATCCGGGTCTCGCCCGGCAGGTCCTCCCGGGCGAGCACCGCGGCCTGGGCGACGCCCGGGTGCGCGGTCAGTTCGGCCTCGATCTCGCCCGGCTCGATCCGGAACCCGCGGACCTTGACCTGGTGGTCGACCCGGCCGGCGAACTCCAACTCCCCTCCCCCAGCCTCCGGCCGGGGGGACCCCCAAGCGCGCCAGCGCACCAGATCGCCGGTGCGGTACATCCGCGTGCCGGCCGGACCGTACGGGTCGGCGACGAAGCGCCCGGCGCTCAGTCCGGGGCGGTTCAGGTAGCCGCGGGCGAGCCCCGCTCCGGCCAGGTACAGCTCGCCCAGCACGCCGGGGGCGACCGGTCGCAGGGCCGAATCCAGCACGTAGACGCGGCAGTTGGCGATCGGGCGGCCGATCGGCACCGGCAGCGGGCAGTCGGCTGGGTCGGCCGGGAGTGCGTAGGCGGTGATCACGTGGGTCTCGGCGGGCCCGTAGTGGTTGTGCAGTACCCGGCCCGGTCGGCGGGCCTGGAACCGGCGCACGGCACCGCTCAGCCGCATCGCCTCGCCGGCCTGGGCGACCAGCCGCAGGTGCGGCAGGTCCAGCCCGGTCTCCTCGGCGGCCTCGGCCAGCGCCTCGACCACCAGGTTGGGGGCGAACAGCTCCTCGACCCGGTGGCGGTCCAGCCAGTGGGCGAACAGTTCGGCGCTGCGGCGCTGCTCCTCGGTCGGCACGACCAGGGTCTTGCCGTACAGCAGCGCGGAGAGCATCTCCTGCACGGAGACGTCGAAGCTGATCGCGGTGAACTGCGCGGTGCGGGTGCCGGGTTCGCCGCCGACGGCCCGGTGGTGCCACGCCAGCAGGTTCAGCAGCCCGGCGGCGGGCATCACCACGGCCTTGGGCCGGCCGGTGGAGCCGGAGGTGTAGATGACGTACGCCGGGTGCCGGGCGTCCACGGGGACGGCCGGGTCGTGCTCCGGCAGGTCCCCGGGCGGGGTGACGGCCGCGAGGTCGTCGAGCACCACGGCAGGACGCGCGTCCTCCAGCATGTACGTGATACGGGCGGCCGGATAGTCCGGGTCGACCGGTAGGTACGCCGCGCCCGTCTTGAGCACCGCGAGAACGGCGACCACCAACTCGGCGGAGCGCGGCAACCGCAGCGCGACGACCTGCTCGGGGCCCACCCCGCGCGCGATCAGCGCGTGTGCCAGGCGGTTGGCCCGGCGGTTCAGCTCGCGGTAGGTCAGGACGGTGTCCTCGAACAGCACCGCCGGGGCCTCCGGTGTCGCCCGGATCTGCGCCTCGAACAGCGCGGGCAGGGTGGCATCGGGGGCCGGGCAGGCGGTGTCGTTGCGGGCGACCAGCAGCTCGCGACGCTCCTCGGCGGTGAGGACGCCGATCCGGCTCAGCGGCAGGGACGGCTCGGCGACCACAGCCGCCAGCAGGCGCAGCCACCGGGCGACCAGGGTCTCCACCGTGGCGGGGTCGAACAGGTCGGTGCTGTACTCGACCCGTCCGACGATGCCCTCGGCCGGGCCGCCGGTGCCGCCGCGCTCCAGCAGGTGGAAGCCGAGGTCGAACATCGTGGTCGGGGTCCGCACCAGGACGATCTCGGCGTCCAGGCCGTCCAGCGCGAACTCGGTGCTGGGCACGTTCTGCAACGCGAGCAGGACCTGGAAGAGTGGCTGACGGGCCAGGAACCGGGACGGGTTGAGCGCCTCGACGACGTGCTCGAACGGCAGGTCCTGGTGCGCGTACGCGCCGAGCGCGGCCTCCCGGACCCGCACCAGCAGTTCGGCGAAGGACGGGTCGCCGCTGGTGTCCGTACGGAGCACCAGGGTGTTGACGAAGAACCCGACGAGGTCGTCCAGCGCCTGGTCGGTCCGGCCGGCGATCAGGCTGCCGACCGGGATGTCCGTGCCCGCGCCGAGCTTGTCCAGCAGCGAGGCCAGGGCGGCCTGCATCACCATGTAGACGCTGGCGCCGTGCTCCCGGCCCAGCCTGACCAGTCCGGCGTGCAGGTCGGCGTCCAGTTCGACCGCCAGGTGGCCACCGGAGTGGGAGGGGATCGCGGGACGGTGCCGGTCGGCGGGAAGCCTGATCTGCTCCGGCAGGTCCGCCAGCGTCCGCTTCCAGTAATCCGTCTGACGGGCGAACAGGCTGTCCGGGTCGGCCGCGTCGCCGAGCAGCCGTTGCTGCCACAGGGTGTAGTCGGCGTACTGCACGGGCAGCGGCGCCCACTGCGGCTCATCGCCCCGGCGGCGGGCCGCGTACGCGGTGGCCAGGTCGGCGGCCAGCGGGCCCAGCGACCAGCCGTCGCCCGCGATGTGGTGCATGACCAGCAGCAGCACGTGCTCGTCCGGCGAGATCTCGAACACCTCTGCGCGCAGAGGCGGTTCGGCCGCGAGGTCGAATCCGCGCGCGGCGGATCCCGCCAGCAGCTCCCCCAGGGACGACTCGGCGGTCGGGGTGACTGCCAGCCTGGGCCGTGCTTCCCCGACGGCCAGCACCTGCTGGTGGGGCACGCCGTCCACGGCCGGGAAGACCGTGCGCAGTGTCTCGTGCCGGTCGGCGAGGTCGCCCAGCGCCGCCTCCAGAGCTGCCGGGTCCAGCGGTCCGGTGAGCCGCCACGCGAGCGGCATGTTGTAGACCGAGTCGGCGCCTTCCAGTTGGCGCAGGAACCACAGCCGCCGCTGGGCGGACGACAGCGGCACCAGCGCGGGCCGCTCCGCCCGCTCCAGGGCGAGCCGGGCCCGGTCCGCGCCGCCCAGGTCGGCGGCCAGCCCGGCCACGGTCGGGGTGCGGAACAGGGAGCGCAGTTCCAGCTCGACCCCGAGGGCCGCCCTGGCCCGGGCGACCAGCCGGGTGGCGAGCAGGGAGTGCCCGCCGAGGTCGAAGAAGTCGTCGTCGACGCCGACCTGCGGCAGGCCCAGCACCTCGGCGAAAAGCCCGGCGAGCACCTGCTCCTGCGGGGTGTGCGGTGCCCGGCCGACGTGCGGCGCGGTGGACTCGGGCTCGGGCAGGGCGCGCCGGTCCAGCTTGCCGTTGACGGTCAGCGGCAGGCTCTCCATGGTCACGAACGCGGTCGGCACCATGTACTCCGGCAGCCGCTCGCGCAGGTGCACCCGCAGCTCCTCGGGCCGCAGCTCCGCCCCGGTGGCGGGCTGCAGGTAGGCGACCAGGCGGGGGTCTCGTGCCCGGTCCTTCCGTACCACCACGGCGGCCCGGGCGACCTGGGGGTGTTCGGTGAGGACGGCCTCGATCTCGCCGAGCTCCACCCGGAAGCCGCGGATCTTGACCTGGTCATCGGTGCGGCCGAGGAACTCCAGGTTCCCCTCCGGGTTCCACCGCACCAGGTCGCCGGTCCGGTACATCCTCGATCCGCTCGGACCGGACGGGTCCGCCACGAACCGCCCGGCCGTCAGGCCCGGCCGGTTCAGGTAGCCGCGCGCCAGACCCGCACCGGCGATGTACAGCTCACCCGGCACACCCGCCGGCACCGGCTGCAACGCACCGTCGAGCACGTACAGCCGGACTCCGCCGAGCGGTCGGCCGATCACCTGCCGCGGGCTCGACCCCAACGGCGCGAAGACCGAGTCCACCGTGCACTCGGACGGCCCGTAGTAGTTCAGGGAGAGCACTCCCTCGGCGGCCCGCAGCCGCTCCCACAGCTGCTCGGGGACGGTCTCCCCGCCCAGCCCGATCATCGAGGGGCGCCACTGCGGGTGGTCCAGCAGGCCGTGTTCGACGAGGACCTGCACGTAGGAAGGAGTGCCGCCGACGGTGTCCAGCCCGGCCCGCACCGCGTACGCGAGGTAGGCGTCCGGGTCGGTCCAGGTCGCCTCGTCCAGGACGTGCAGCTCGTGGCCCGCGAAGAGGGCGAACAGCTGGTCGCAGGAGGCGTCGAAGGACACGGACGTGGTCAGTCCGACCCGCATCCGCTCCCCCGTCCGGAAGACCAGCGGGACCTGGTTGGCGAACAGGTTGAGCAGGCCGCCGTGCGTCACCATGACGCCCTTGGGCCTACCGGTGGAACCGGAGGTGTAGATGACGTAGACCGGATGGTCGGGACCGACGGCCACCATCGGGTCCGTCTGCGGACAGGCCGCCAGCAGGACGGCCGTCTCCGGGGCGTCGAGCACCAGCCGGTCGAGGGGACCACCGTCGGGCAGCCGCTCCGCGGACGCGGTATCGGTCACCACCAGAGCCGCAGACGCGTCCTCCAGGAGGTAGGCGATCCGGGCCACCGGGTACTGCGGGTCCACCGGAACGTACGCCGCACCCGTCTTCAGTACCGCCAGGATCGCCACCACCAGTTCCGCCGACCTCGGCAGCGCCACCGCCACCAACCGCTCCGGCCCCGCACCCCGCGCGACCAGCGCCTGCGCCAACCGGTTCGCCCGCACGTCCAGCTCCGCGTACGACAACGACACGTCGCCGCACACCAGGGCGACAAGGTCCGGGGTCGCCCGGACGTGCTCGCGGAACAGCTCCGGCAGGCTCGCGGTGAAGTCCTGGGCGGCCGGACCGGTACCCAGCGTCGCCAGCCCGGCCCGCTCCTCGGCGGTGAGCAGGTCGAGCCTGCTGAGCCGCCGCCGCGGCTCGGCGACGGCGGCACGGAGCAGCCGCTCCCACCGCCTGATCATCGTCTCGACGGTGGCCGGGTCGTACAGGTCGCTGGTGTACTCGACGGACCCGTCGATCCCCTCCGGAGTGCCGTCCTGCGCGTGCTGCTCGGACATGGTGAAGATCAGGTCGAGCTTGGCGGTGGTCGAGGACTGCGGCAGGTCCTCGACGTGCAGGCCGGGCGGCGCGAAGTCGGCCCGGGGCACGTTCTGCAGCACCAGCATGACCTGGAACAGCGGGTGGTGCGCCAGCGACCGGGACGGGTTCAGGACCTCGACGAGGTACTCGAACGGGAGGTCCTGATGGGCGTATCCGGCCAGCGCGGTGTCCCGGACCCGGCCCAGCAGCTCGGCGAACGTCGGGTCGCCCGAGGTGTCGGTGCGGACGACCAGGGTGTTGACGAAGTAGCCGACCAGCTCGTCCTGCGCCTGGTCGGTGCGTCCGGCGACCGGACTGCCGACCGGGATGTCGTCGCCCGCACCGAGCTTGCTCAGCAGCGCGGCCAGAGCCGCCTGGAGCACCATGAACAGACTGGTCCCGTGCTCCCGGGCGAGTTCGCGCAGACCGCGGTGGAGTTCGGCGTCCAGCCCGGCGCGCACGGAGCCGCCCCGGTGCGAGGCGACCGCCGGGCGGGGCCGGTCGGTGGGCAGCTGGATCCGCTCCGGCAGGCCGGCCAGTTGCCGGGTCCAGTAGTCCGCCTGGCCGGCGAACAGGCTGTCCGGGTCGGTGGAGTCGCCGAGCAGTTCGTGCTGCCACAGGGTGTAGTCGGCGTACTGCACGGGCAGCGGCGTCCACCGCGGCTCCTCGCCCCGGCGGCGGGCCGCGTAGGCGGCGGTCAGCCCCTGCACGAGCGGGCCCAGCGACCAGCCGTCACCGGCGATGTGGTGAAGCACCAGCTGGAGGACGTGCTCGTCCGGCGCCAGCTCGAACAGCTCGGCCCGCAGCGGCACGTCGACCGCCAGGTCGAACGGGCGGGCCTTCGCCTCCGCCAGCGCGGTTGACAGCTCTGCCTCGGTGGTCCGGTGCACGAGCAGCCGCGGGCGGGCCGCCACTGCGTCCAGCACCTGCTGGCACGGCACGCCGTCCACTGCCGGGAAGACGGTGCGCAGGCTCTCGTGGCGCTCGACGACGTCCGCCACGGCGGCCTCCAGGGCCCGCCGGTCCAACTCGCCGGACAGCCGCCAGGCCAGCGAGATGTGGTAGTTCGCGCCGGCGCCCTCCAACTGGTGCAGGAACCACAGCCGTCGCTGCGCGAAGGACAGCGGGACCGTCTCGGGGCGCTCGCGCCGCAGCAGGGCGGTCTGGGCCGGCCCGGCGGCCACCAGGGCGGCGGCCAGGCCCTCGGGGGTCGGCGCCTCGAACAGGGTGCGCAGCGGCATCTCCACGCCGAGCGTCGCGCGGATCCGGGCGGCCAGGCGGGTGGCGAGCAGGGAGTGTCCGCCCAGGTCGAAGAACCCGTCCTCGACGCCGGCCGACGCCACGCCCAGGACCTCGGCGAACAGCTCGCAGAGGACCTGTTCCTGCGGGGTGCGCGGCGCGCGGGAGGCAGTGGCCGGGGCGAGGTCGGGGGCGGGCAGGGCCCGGTGGTCCAGCTTGCCGTTGGCGGTCAGCGGCAGCGCGTCCAGCGCGACGAACGCCGACGGCACCATGTACTCCGGCAGCCGCTCGCGCAGGTGCGCCCGCAGCTCGGCCGGGCTCGGCGCGGTGCCTGCGGCCGGCACCAGGTACGCGGCCAGCCGGGTGTCGTCGGCCCGGTCCTGCCGCGCCAGGACGGCGACCTGGGCGACGCCGGGGTGGGCGGCCAGCGCCGCCTCGATCTCGCCGAGCTCGATCCGGAAGCCGCGCACCTTCACCTGCTGGTCGGCCCGGCCGACGTAGCGCAGGCTGCAGTCCGCCCCTCGGCGCACCACGTCGCCGCTGCGGTACATCCGCGACCCCGGCGGCCCGAACGGGTCCGCCACGAACCGCCCGGCGGTCAGGCCGGGCCGGTTCAGGTAGCCGCGCGCCAGGCCCGGGCCCGCGACGTACAGCTCGCCGGGCACGCCCGGGGCCACCGGCCGCAGGCCGGCGTCGAGCACGTACGCCCGCAGGTCCGGGAGGGACGTGCCGACCTGTCCTGCGGCGGTGCCGGAGCGGTCGAGCGCCGCGTACGTGACGTGCACCGTGGTCTCGGTGATGCCGTACATGTTGACCAGCAGCGGCGCGTCCTGCGGGTGCCGCTCGTACCAGCCCTCCAGCCGGGCGTGCTCCAGTGCCTCGCCGCCGAACACCACGGTGCGCAGGGCGAGCGACCGGCCGGTCTCCGGTGCCTCCTCGTCCGCCTGCATCAGCTGGTAGAAGGCGGACGGCGTCTGGTTGAGCACTGTCACCCGCTCCCGGGCGAGCAGGTCCAGGAACCGGCCGGGCGAGCGGCTGGTCTCGTGGTCGACGACCACCAGGCGCCCGCCGTGCAGCAGCGGGCCCCACAGCTCCCACACCGAGAAGTCGAAGGCGTAGGAGTGGAAGAGCGTCCAGACGTCCTCGGCACAGAAGCCGAACAACTCCCGGGTGGTGTCGAACAGGCGCACCACGTTGCGGTGCGGGACCACCACGCCCTTGGGGTTGCCGGTGGAGCCGGAGGTGTGGATGACGTAGGCGGCGTGGCCGGGGTCGACGGCGACCGCCGGGTCGGTGTCCGGCCTCCCGTCCAGGTCGGCGGTGTCCAGCAACAGCCGGTCGACGTGCTCCGCCCCCGGAAGTCCGCCGGTCCGGCTCGTCGTCACGAGCAGCGCGGGCCGGGTGTCCTGGAGCAGGAAGGCGATCCGGGCAGCCGGGTACTCCGGGTCCACCGGGACGTACGCGGCGCCGGCCTTGAGCACCGCGAGCACCGCGACGACCAGCTCGGCCGAGCGCGGCAGGGCGAGCGCCACCAACTGCTCGGGCCCCACTCCCCGGTCGATCAGGGCGTGCGCGAGGCGGTTGGCGCGGGAGTTCAACTCGCCGTACGTCAGGTGGACTTCGCCGTCGGTGAGGGCGGTCGCGGCGGGGTTCGCCCGCACCTGCCGCTCGAACAGCGCGGGCAGGCCGTTCTCCGGGAGCTTCCCGGCCCGGCCGGCGGCGGTCGGCAGCAGGGCCCGGAGTTCGTCGGCGGACAGCACGTCCACCCGGCCGATCCGCCGGCCGGGGTCGGCGGCGACGGCGCGCAGCAGCCGCAGCCACCGCTCGACGATCCCGGTGACGGTGGCCGCGTCGAACAGGTCGGTGCTGTACTCCACCACGCCCGACAGCCCGTCCGCGCCGGGCTGTTCGGCCAGGACGAAGGTCAGGTCGCACTTGGCCGTCCCGGTCGGGACCAGATCGGCCGCCACCCGCAGCCGCGGCAGGTCGAAGGTGCCGGACGGCGCGTTCTGCAGGGTGAGCATGGTCTGGAACAGCGGGTGGTGCGCGAGCGTCCGGGTCGGGTTGAGGGCCTCGACGAGGTGCTCGAACGGCACGTCCTGGTGCGCGTACGCGGCCAGCGCGTCGGAGCGCACCCGGCCCAGCAGTTCGGTGAACGACGGGTCGCCGGACAGGTCGGTGCGCAGCACCAGGGTGTTGACGAAGAACCCGACCAGGTCGTCCAGGGCCTCGTCGGTGCGCCCCGCGACCGGCGTGCCGATCGGGACGTCGGTGCCGGCGCCGAGCTTGCCCAGCAGGGCGGCCAGGCCGGCCTGGAGCACCATGAAGAGGCTGGCTCCGCCGTCGCGGGCGAGGGCGCGCAGGCCCTGGTGCAGTTCGGCGTCGATCCGTACCGGCAGCTGGGCTCCCCGGTAGGACATCACCGCGGGCCGGGGCCGGTCGAAGGGCAGCTCGACCTGCTCGGGCAGGCCGGCCAGCTGCTGTCGCCAGTAGGTGAGTTGGCCGCTGATCAGGCTGTCCGGGTCGGCGGCGTCGCCCAGCAGTTCCCGCTGCCAGAGGGTGTAGTCGGCGTACTGGACCGGCAGCGGCGACCACTCCGGCTTCGATCCCTCGCTGCGGGCCGCGTAGGCGGTCGCCAGGTCCCGCGAGAGCGGCCCCGTCGACCAGCCGTCGCCGGCGATGTGGTGCACCACCAGCAGCAGCACGTGCTCCTCGGGGCCGAGCTCGAACAGTTCGGCGCGCAGCGGTGGTTCCTCCGCCAGCTCGAAGCCGTGCCGCGCCGCCGCCGCCAGCCGCTGTGGCAGGCCGCGTTCGCCGGTCGCGGTCACCCGCAACCGCAGCCGGGCCGCATCCGGGTCGAGCACCCGCTGGCACGGCACGCCGTCGACCACCGGGAAGACGGTGCGCAGGCTCTCGTGCCGCTCGACCACGTCCGCCAGAGCGGTTTCCAGGGCGCGCTGGTCCAGGCTTCCGGAGAGCCGCAGTTCCAGCGGGATGTTGTAGGTGGCGCTCGGGCCCTCCATGCGGTGCAGGAACCACAGGCGGCGCTGTGCGAAGGAGAGCGGGACGGTCCCGGGCCGCTCGCTGACCGCGAGCGCGGGCCTGGCCAGGGCCGCGACGTCCACCGCGGCCGCCAGGTCCGCGACCGTCGGCGCGTCGAACAGGTCGCTCAGCCTCAGCTCCACGCCCAGCACCGACCGGGCCCGGGCAACCAGCCGGGTGGCCAGCAGGGAGTGACCGCCCAGCTCGAAGAAGCTGTCGTCCAGCCCGACCCCGGCGACCCCCAGCACCTCGGCGAACAGCCCGGCGAGCAGGTGCTCGACCGCCGTGCGCGGAGCACGGCCCGGTGCGGCGGACTGCCATTCGGGCGCCGGGAGGGCGCGCCGGTCCAGCTTGCCGTTCGGGGTCAGCGGCAGCGCGTCCAGGACCATCAGCGCCGAAGGCACCATGTGGGCGGGCAGCCGCTCACGCAGGTACTCGCGCAGGACGGTGCCGGTCGTCGTGGCGCCGGACACGAGGACGGCGTAGGCGACCAGCCGGGGCTCCTCCTCGCCGCGCACCGTGACGGCGGCCCGGGCGACCTGCGGGTGTTCGGCGAGGACGGCCTCGATCTCGCCGAGCTCCACCCGGAAGCCACGGATCTTGACCTGGTCGTCGGTGCGGCCGAGGAACTCCAGATTCCCGGCCGGGTTCCACCGCACCAGGTCGCCGGTCCGGTACATCCTCCCTCCTTGCCCGCCACCGGGCAGGAGGGGCCCACCTCCGTGCCCGCCACCGGGCAGGAGGGGCCCGTCCCCACCCGGACCGAACGGGTCCGCCACGAACCGCCCGGCGGTCAGGCCGGGTCGGTTCAGGTAGCCGCGCGCCAGACCCGCACCCGCGATGTACAACTCACCCGGCACACCCGCCGGCACCGGCTGCAACGCGCCGTCGAGCACGTACAGCCGGGTGTTGGCGACGGGTCGGCCGATGACCGGGCGCGGGCTCGGACCCACTGACGCGATCACCGGGTTGACGGTGCACTCGGACGGGCCGTAGAGGTTGAGGCAGGACACTCCGTCCGCCGCCCGCAGCCGCTCCCACAGCCGCTCCGGGACGGCTTCGCCGCCCGCGGCGACCACCGCCGGACGCCACCCTTCGCCGCCCAGCAGCCCGTGCTCCACGAGGTCGTGCAGATAGGAGGGAGTGGCTTCGACGTAGTCCAGGCCGCAGCGCCGCGCGTAGTCGACGAAGGCGTCCGGGTCGGTCCACGTCGCGTGGTCCAGGACGTGCAGTTCGTGGCCCGCGAACAGGGCGAGCAACTGGTTCCACGACGCGTCGAACGACACCGACGTGGTCAGGGCCACCCGTTGCCGCCGCCGCTCATCGGTCACGGGCGGGAGGTGCACCTGACGGAGTTCGGCGAGCAGGTTGAGCAGGCCGCCGTGCGTCACCGCCACGCCCTTGGGCCTGCCGGTGGATCCGGAGGTGTAGATGACGTACGCCGGGTGCGCCGGATCGACGGCCACCATCGGGTCCGTCGCCGGGCAGGACCCCACCAGGGCGGACATCTCCGGATCGTCCAGCACCAGCCTGCCGAACGGACCACCGTCGGGCAGCCGCTCCGCGGACGCGCCGTCGGTCACCACCAGGGCCGGCCGGGCATCCTCCAGCAGGTACCCGATCCGGGCCGCCGGGTACTGCGGGTCCACCGGCACGTACGCGGCACCGGTCTTCAGCACCGCCAGGATCGCCACCACCAGCTCGGCCGACCTCGGCAGCGCCACCGCCACCAGCCGCTCCGGGCCCGCACCCCCCGCGATCAGCGCCTGCGCCAACCGGTTCGCCCGCGCGTCCAGCTCCGCGTACGTCAGCGACGCCTCCGGCCCCACCACCGCGAGGGCGTCCGGGATCGCCGCCACCTGCGCCCGGAACAGCTCCGGCAGGCTCGCGCTGGGAGCCTGCGCCACCGGTCCGGCGCCCAGCGCCGCCAGCTCGCCGCGCTCCTCGGCCGTGAGCAGGTCGATCCGGCCGACCGTCTCGTCCGGGTCGCAGTCCGCGACGGCGTCGAGCAGGGCGAGCAGTCGCTGCTGGTGTGCGGCGAGGTCACCGTCGCCGTACGCCTGCGGTGCGCCGTGCAGCCTGAGCAGCGGGGGGTTGCCGTCCCGGTAGTCGAACACCCAGACGGCCAGGTCGGTGGTCGACCCCGACACGAAGTGGTGCACCGCGGCGGGGTGCCCGGCGAAGCTCGGCCTGGCGTTGAAGGCCATGATGTTGACGATCAGCGGGAAGGCCGTTCCGATACTGCCGGGCGCGCCGAGGTCGCGCAGCAGGTCCTCGCTGCGGTAGCGCTCGTGCGCGACGGCCGCGTCGACTTCCCGCGCCACCTGGGCGACGAGCTCGCCCCACGGCATGTCCGGTCGCACGGCCAGCCGCAGCGGCACCACGTTGGACATCGTGCCGGGCACCGACATCAGGTCGCGTTCGGAGCCCCGGCGGGCGGTGACGGGGAGGGCGAGCACCACGTCCTGGGCACCGCTCAGCCGGTGGGCGTAGAGCGCCGTCGCCGCGATCACCAGCCGGGACCACCGGACACCGGCCCGGCCTGCCGCCGCCCGCAGCGCCTCGGGGCTGCGCAGTGCCCGTTCCTGGGCCAGGCGCAGGGCCCGGTGCGGGTCGGTCACGGAGGTGTCGGTGAGCCTGGTCGGGGCGGGCAGATCAGCGAAGCGCCCGGTCCAGTAGGCACGGTCGGCGGTGAAGTCGGTGGACGAGCGGTAGGCGGCGTCGCTGTCGACCAGGTCCCGGAGCGAGCCGAACGGGCAGGGCGGGACGGCTTCGTCCTCGGCCAGCGCCGAGTACACCTCGCCGACCCGCTGCCGGACCATGGAGCTGCTGATCGCGTCCAGCACCACGTGGTGGTAGTTCAGGTACCAGAGGAACTCCGTCGGCGACAGCCGGATCAGCGCGTGGCCGAACAGCGGGTCACGGGCGAGGTCCAGCGGGCGGGCCAGGTCCCGTTCCATCCATGCCATGGCCGCGGCCCGGGGGTCCGGCTCCGCGCCGAGGTCGAGGTGCGCGGGCGCCCAGTCCCAGCTCTCGCGGAGGATCTGCCGCGGGCCCTCACCGTCGTCGACGAAGGTCACGTGCAGGGCGTCGACCTCGTCGACCACCCGGCGCAGCGCGGCTTCGAACAGCTCCGGATCGACCGGCCCGTGGATCTCCAGGCACTCCCCGACGCGGTAGCCCGGGATTGGCGTCCGGGAGCTCTGCTCGGCGAGCCAGATCTCCCGCTGGGCCGCGGTCAGAGGAAGGACGTCGCCGTGACGGCGGGGCGGGCGGGACATGGGGGTACCTCTCAGAAGTGTGGGCGGGCAGGCACGCAGGGCATGCCGGGCCTCGCCGACCGCGGTGGCGTCACGCGGTCGGCGGGCGGGGTGGTTCTCTGCGGTCAGGCGGCGAGTTCGCCGGCCTGGAGCTGCCAGAGGGATGCGTAGAGTCCGTGCTGGGCGACGAGTTCGTCGTGGGTGCCCTGTTCGGCGACGGTGCCGCCCTTGTCCATGACGTAGATCCGGTCGGCGTGGCGGACCGTGGAGAGGCGGTGGGCGATGACGACCATCGTCCGGTGGTCCGCGAAGCTGCGCAGTGTGCGCTGGATGGCGGCCTCGGTCTCGTTGTCCACGGCGGAGGTGGCCTCGTCGAGGATGACGACCGGCGAGTCCTTGAGGATCGCGCGCGCCAGGGCGATCCGCTGCCGCTGGCCGCCGGAGAGCGCGGCGCCGCGTTCGCCGATCAGGGTGTCGTAGCCGTCCGGCAGCATCGCGATGAAGGGGTGCGCCTCGGCCATGGCGGCGGCCTGGACCACGGCCTCGTCCGAGGCCCCGAAGCTGCCGTAGCGGATGTTGTCGGCGATGCTGCCGTCGAAGAGGAACGGGTCCTGGGCGACGAAGCCGATGGCGTGGCGCAGCTCGTGCCGCCGCAGGTCCCGGACGTCCTGTCCGTCGAGCAGCACCCGGCCGAACTCCGCGTCCTGGAAGCGCATCAACAGTTTGGCGATCGTCGTCTTGCCGGAGCCGGTGGCGCCCACCAGGGCGGTCACCTGCCCGGCCGGGATGGTCAGTGAGAGGTCCTCCAGTGCCGCCGGCCGGCCGGGGTAGGCGAAGGTGACCCCGTCGAGGAGCATCTCGCCCCGCACCTCGGCGGGGTCGAGCGTCCCGTCGCCGCTGTCGGCCTCAACGGGCAGAGCGCGCAACCGCTGCACCCGGTCGTAGGAGGCGAGGGTGCGCTGGTACTGGTCGGCGATGCCGCCGAGCCGGCTCATCCGCATCAGCACCATCTGGGGCAGCCCGATCAGCGGACTGAACACCTCGAAGCGCAGGGTGCCGTTGAGCACCGCGCGGCCGCCGATCAGCAGGGTGCCGGCCATCGACGCGGTGGTGCAGGCCCGGACGGTCTCGGCGTGGCGGATCGTGCTCAGATCGGTCTGCCGGCTGCTCTCCTGGACCTCCTCGCTCAGCCCGTCGATGCGTGCGGCCTCGTAGTCCTCGGTGCAGAAGCTCTTGACGGTCGCACCGGCTTCGAGCGAGTTGATCACCTGGCTGCCCAGCCTGGCCCGGCGCTCGCCGACGGCGGCGTAGTCGGCCGCGACCTTGTCCTGGTGGTGCAGCGACAGCCAGGCGATGACCGGGATCGGCAGGAACGCGATCCAGGCGATCTGCGGTGCCAGCAGGAGGAACGCCGGCACCAGAAGGGCCAGGCTGGTGCCGAGTTGCAGCACGTCGTTGGCCGGGCCGGCGAAGAACGCGCCCAGCTGGCCGACGTCGTTGGTGAGCGTGCCGGCCACCCGGCTGGTCCGCTCGCCCTCCAGGTGCCCCAGTTCGAGGCGCTGGACGTGTCGGTACGTGCGGCTCCGCCAGTCGTGCTCGATGTCCTGGCCGAGTCGGCGCCACTGGAGGTTCGAGACGTACGAGAGGCCCGCCACCGCGGCGCAGGAGACGGCCACCAGCCCGGCCAGTCCCCAGAGTTGGGCGGAGGCCGTGGTCAGGCCGAGGCTGACCAGCGGAGCTGCCTCACCCTTGATGAGGACCAGGCCGCTCCAGCCGAGGAAGGTGCCGAGTGCGACTTCCGCGACCTGGCAGGCGACGGACAGGGCGGCGGCCCGGTAGAGGCGGCGGCGGTGCGGTCCGACGATCTCCAGCAGTGCGTGGCGTTCGGTACCGGGCCCGGCCGCGTCCCGGGACGCGTCGGCCGTTCTGTGCCAGGCCTTCCGCAGGACGACGGCGGTCGCCGCGGCAACGCCGCCCACCGCCACCAACTGCCGGCTCAATGCCGACCCCTTGACCAGCGCGATCCCGGCCGCGACTCCGCCGCCGACGGCCAGCACGGGGCGCACGACCACGCCGCGGCCCGGCTGCGGGGCGGGGGCGGGCCGGGCCGGCCCCTGGCGTCCAGCCCCGGTCAGGTCCTGCGCGACCCGGGTGACGGCCCTGCGGACGATCCGGCCGACGTCCGCAGGGCGCAGCCGCGCGTCGTGCCGGACGAGCACCCCGCCGGTGACCGGGTTGGCCCGGGCCTCGGTGATCCCCGGAACGCGGCGCAGCGCGGCGGCGAGGATCTCGGCCGTCCGGGGCCGTCCGAGCACCAGCTTGACGTCCCAGCGCTGGCGGCCCGGGATGACCGAGCGGGGGCTCACGCCCGGTTCCACGGAGCCGGATCCGGCTGCGGCACCCAGTAGCGATGGCATGTGTACGATCACCTGTTTGCGGAGGTCACGGAGAACTGTCACGGAGACGACGGATCACGGCGACGGAGCGGAGATTCTGGACAGCGGTTCTGCGCGGCCGAACGGCCTGCCTGCGGACGGCCCCGCCCAAGCGCGTCCGCCGAAATCGATCGGCGTGCGCGCCTGGCGGCGGCCGCAGTTCCTCATGGACCGTCAGTGCGACGTTCCGGCGGGGGTGCCGGCGGCCGCCCGGATCTTCGGGGTCCTCGCGTCCCCCTCGGCGTGGCCGGCAGCCCCTGGCTTTGCGGCGTTCCCGGCGGTGTGCCGGCCGTCGCCGGAGTGGTCCTCGGTCTCACCGGCGGCGATCTGGGAGGCCACCACGTCGGCGGCCACTTCTGCCGCGAGGCCGTGGATGCTCTCCCCGGCCTCGTGGGCCGCCTTCTTCACCTCCATCGCGATGCCGACGGATGTCTTGACGACTCCGCGCACCAGTGGCTTGAGAAGTCGCTTGGCCAGCGGGGCGACGATGAGACCGATCAGGAAGGGGGGAACCAGGGGCGGCATGATGCTCCGTCCTCTCTGCGCATACGTATGACAGGGAACCCGGGCACGGCGAACACCGGAGCAGCGCACAGCCGGGCGGATGGAAGCATTCCATCTCGAAATCCGGAATTCACCTAACGAATCGAATTCCCGGACACCGGATCGCGCCGCCCGCTCCCATGGTCACCGTACTCGAACCACATCGGCCTGAACCAAATGGATCCGGCCGGGTTCACTCATGTGAGTGGTCCTATGGCCTTCCGCGAAACCCGAAGCCCAGCGCACTCGAACACCATGTGGTGCTATGACCCGACCATCCGCCCCGGATGAGCGTCACACTGCCGCGCCGCCCACCGCCGCAGCCCCGGGAACGGCGGCTTCCCGCCCCGTCGGGCTCGCGGCAGCGAGCCCCCACCACTCCCTCGACGGGGCGAACAACGATCGCGCACCCCCTCACCCCGGGGGACTCCCGGGCCAGCCACCAGGCGCCTCCGGATGCTCGAACGCGTTTGCTGCACACGTGAGTTGGTTCACCACGAGCGGACCCGATGACACCATGACGCCATGACGCCATGACGCCGTGCCCCGACGCACCCCGCCGGTCATCCCGGCAGCTTCCCTCACCGCCTCGACCCGCGCTGAGCGGCTGCGGCGGCGCCGCCGCCTCCTCGACGACCACCCCCCTGGCGGACCACGGTACCGCCCGGATCGCGGCGGCCGACGAGATCCCCGGCCTCGGCCCGTTTTCCGGCACTGCGATGTCAAGCGATCAAATGTTCCTCACACCCAGGGATTAAAGAGCAATCTCCTCACCTGTTTTCCGTGAGACGATTCGGCGGCGTCGGAATTAGACCGGCCCGGGAGCGCCAGGCCATTCACGGACGACAGTGAAAGGAACGGAATATGGGAGTTCTTCGAGGTGCGCCGATCGCACCAGGACGGAGCGCCGCGGCATGACCGTGGCCGTGGACCAGACCCTGTTCCATCAGACCGGTGCCGGCCTGTCCGTGCCGTTCTCCATCGCGGGGACGGGGATGCACCTGCCACCGGCGGTCGTCACCAACCAGGAGCTCACCCGCACGCTGGACACCAGCGACGAGTGGATCACCAGTCGCACCGGCATCCGCGAACGCCGCCGCCTGGCCCCGCACCTGGCGACCTCCGACATGTGCGTCGCCGCCGCCCACCCGGCCCTGGAGGCCGCCGGCATCGAGCCCGCCCGGCTGGACGCGGTCATCGTCGCCACCTACACCGGGGACCAGCCGCTCGTGTCGACCGCGCTGATCGTCAAGGACGCCCTCGGCGCCCACCGCGCCCTGTCCCTGGACGTCACCCAGGCTGCCTGCGCCTCCGGCATCCAGGCCGTGCTGATCGCCGCCCACCTCCTGCAGAACCCCTCCATCACCACCGTCCTGGTCCTCGCGGCCGACTGCGCCTCCAGGATCACCGACCCCACCGACCGCACCACCGCCGTCTTCTTCGGGGACGCCGCGGCAGCCGTCGTCCTCACCCGCTCCGACACCCCCGGATCGGGCCTGCTCTCCTACGATCTCGGCTCCCAACTGTCCTACGGCGTGCAGATTCCCGCCGGCGGCTCACGGCTGCCCGCCAGCGCCGCCACCGTCGCCGCCGGAGACCACTACCTGTCCATGGACGGTCGCGCCGTCTGGAACGCGGCCACCACCCGCCTGCCCGAGAGCATCACCAGCGCCGCCCAGCGAGCCGAAGTGTCGATCGACGAGATCCGGTACTTCTTCCTGCACCAGGCCAACCTGAACATCCTCACCGCGGCCCTGGCAGCCTTGGGCGTTCCCCGTGAGCGCGTGCCCGTCACCGTCGACCGGCTGGGCAACACCGGATCGGCCGGCCTGTTCACCGCGCTCCACTGCGCCGTCTCCGCAGGCTCCCTGCTCCCGGGAGACACCTACGTGCTGTCCGGGATCGGCGCGGGCTTCCAGTGGGGCACCCTCTGCCTCCGGCACGCCTGAACGATCCTCCGGACCGACAAGGGCCTCCCCGGCGTCCCCCGCGCGTGCGTCCTGTGTCACGTCGCCGCTTCAGGCGTTCACGAACGAGTGAACCCCAGCCGATTTCTCGGCACGCCCGCCGCCGCGAGCACCAGCATGGACGTCATGACCACCATGCGCTCCCGGGCCGAACGGGCCGCCCAGGCCCGGTCGGCCGAAGTCCAGCTCGCTGCCGACGGAATCGACGGGGTGGTGTTCGGCTGGGTCGACAACGCCGGGATCACCCGGGTGAAGTCCGTCCCGCTCAACCAGCTCGAACACGCCGCCGAGTACGGCGTCGGCGCCGTACCCTGTTTCGACCTCTCCCTGGTGGACGACTCCTTCACCACCACGCCTTCGAGCACCGGCCCGGTGGGCGACCTGCGGCTCGTCCCCGACCTCGACCGGCTCACCCCGCTCGCCGCCCAGCCCGGCTGGGCCTGGGCCCCGGCCGACCGCCACACCCAGGACGGCACCCCGCACCCCGGCTGCCAGCGCAGCTTCGCCCGCCGGGCCGCCGAGGCCGTCGAGCGACGCGGACTCTCGGTGCAGGCCGGGATCGAGATCGAGTGGGTGGTGGCCGACGCCGCCGGAAACCCCGCGACGGTCGAGCCCGCGTACGGGATGGCCCGCTTCATCGAGCACTCCGACTACCTGCGGGAGGTGCTGCGCGCCCTCACCGAACAGGGGCTGGCCGTGCTGCAGGTCCACCCCGAGTACGCCGCCGGGCAGTTCGAGGTCTCGGTCGCCGCCGAGGGGCCCGTGGAGGCTGCCGACACCGCGATGCTGGTGCGCCACACCATCCGGGCCGTCTCCGCCCGGCACGGCCTGCGGGTCTCGTACGCGCCCGTCTTCACCAAGGGCGCGATCGGCAACGGCGGCCACCTGCACCTCAGCCTCTGGCGACAGGGCCGGAACCTCGGGCACGGCGGCCCCGGCCGCCACGGGCTGCACCCCGAAGCCGAGCAGTTCCTCGCGGGCGCGCTGGCCGAACTGCCCGCCCTGCTCGCCCTCGGCGCGCCCAGCGTCGCCTCCTACCTGCGCCTGGTCCCCTCCCACTTCGCCGGCGCCTACCGCTGCTGGGGCCTGGAGAACCGCGAGGCGGCGCTGCGCCTGATCGCCGGCTCCACCGCCGGGCAGGCCAACGCCGAGTTCAAGTGCTTCGACGCCGCCGCCAACCCGTACCTGGCGATCGGCGGCGTGCTGGCCGCCGGGCTCGCCGGCCTCGACGCCGGCCTGCCCCTCCCGCCCGAGACCCGGAGCGACCCCGCCGCCCTCGGCAGCGCCGAGCGCCTCCCGGCGAGCCTGTCGGAGGCGACCGACGCGTACGAGAAGTCCGCACTGCTGCGGCAGGCGCTCGGCCCCGAGCTGTACGAGAACGTGCTGGCCGTACGGCGGGCGGAGGCGGAACTGTTCGCCGCACACACGGACGAGGACGTCATCGAGGCCGTCCGCTGGCGGTACTGACGAGGCATGATCATCACTCCTCCGGCTCGCGGGCACACGGGCGCACATCGCGCGCACGCGGATCACGAGACAAACCGAGCCCCGCTGCTCGACAGGTGATCGCCCACAGGACCCCGGGCCATCGGTACAGCGGCGGCCCGGGGCCTCATCCTCAGCGGTGGATTCCTCCGTGGCGGGCCTGATCGGTCACAGCGGGTCCCAGCGGCTTCGCCATGTAGACCGCCTCGGCACCGTAGCTCGCGGGCAGCCGGGTCTCCGGCCGGGTGCGGTAGCCCAGCAGCGTCCACATCGTCTGCGAGCCGTGCACGGCGACCAGGGAGAGCGTCCGGTAGCGGGCCGCCCGCGCGGTCTCCTCCAGGTGCCGTTGTGGTGGACTACGGCTGTTGGTCCCGTGACGAACGGTCTGCGATCCGGTGGCTGGCGCAGGCCGAGGGCGCGTCCTTCCGCATGCTCTACCTGCCGGTGGACGATACGACCCAGCGCGCCCGGATCGCCCATCGCTGGGCGACTACCCCCGAGGAGACGTTCCCGATGACCGAGGCCGACATCCAGGATGGCCGGGCGCACTTCGAGGAGCCCGACGCGGCGGAGTTGGGAGGCGGCGAGGTCGCCGGCCCGCCCTCTGGCTGGGCGGGCTGGCGGGAGTGGGCCGCCTACCGGTGGCCGTCATTCGCGTGACTGTTCGGCCCGACATGGTATGGGAAGGGCCCTTTGTGCATGTCCCGTGACGCTCCAAACCCAATGTGGTTCAGGGGATGACGCGACCGATGTCGTTGTCTCGCTGATGGATCTGTTCAATCTCACCCCAGGGTGGCGGACCACCCAAACGCCAGGGGACTTGCTTCGCGTCTGACGCGTGGATCGATCGCCTGGCGGCGTTGACGAACTCCCGTTGTGCAGCGTCGAGTTTCGTATGAATCTGACGAAGCATCGCCATGTCCTTTGACTCCCCGAACGGGAAGGCACTGAACTCTCCTACGACTGAGGCGAGTTGCTCCGCAGCGATCCCCACATCGGTATCGGCTACCAGGCTGACCGACACCAAGGCGGCGTTCCACTCCTCCCAGTCGATCCCCTCGGGCTCGCGCTGCTCCCAGTACGCGTGGCGCATGCCGATCTCGACCGCGCCGAAGCTCTGGAGAAGGCGCTCGTACGCCGCGATCTTCCGATCGCGTATCCACTGCCCGGATTCATTGCGGCGCCCGGCCAGGGTGCCTACGAGGATGCCAAGGATTGTCGCGGCCACTCCGCTGGCGGTGGATATGAGGGTTCCCCACGGGAGATTCATGCTATTCCTACCTTTCAGTCGGACGTCCAGCCAAGGCTCAGTCGAGGCTTCTGTCAGGTCGGGTGTAGAAGGACTCGACGCCCCGCCAGGGCGAGGGGCCGCCCAGTGATCGGTCCAGGCGCCGTTGGGACGGGGCAAGGGAACAGCGGGCCGCATTGACGAAGCTCAGGTGAGCCTCCCCCAGCGCGGCATGAATCGGCCGCAGTTCTTCGAGGTCGGTCGGCTGACGACCATGGAAGAGGATGGTGAAGTCCTCCAGGATCTCGCAGACCCGCTCGGCTGCTGCGCTGGTCGCCGGGTCGGCAACTAGGCTGACCGAGTGCTGGGCGGCCACGAAAGGCACCCAGTCACCGGCGGGCCTGCGCTCGTCGAGGAGGGCCTCGCGCAGCTCCGCCTCCACGCCCCCGAACGCCTGCAGGAACTTCTCGTAGGCGGCGGTCTGCGTACCCTGCAGCCATTGCTGGTGCTGGCTGCGGCGCCCGACGACACCGCCGGCGATGACGCCCACGACCGTTGCGGTGACACCACCTGCGGTGGATATCAGCAGATCCCATGAGACAGTCAAGCCAGGGCTCCTCACGATGGATGAGCAGGGCGCCCCCGAGCAGCCCCACGCTGAACGAAACCAACAGAATGAACGTCAATTCTTGCTCAGTGTCAATGAGATGGACGCTCGTAGTCTCCTAATTGGCCCTCCGGAGACGCCACCGGGTTGTGCTGCAGGTCGTTCATGGCCGAGCTGGTTGCGTGGCAGCAGTCAGGTCGGTGGCTCTCGCGGTGAGGTAGGTGCTCCAGTCGCGTTGCGCGTGGCGGGCCCACTTCAGCGCAGTATGGATGTGAATGTCGAGGAGGTCGGCCAGTACCGGTGCGGGTAGCTCGGTGGCGAGGGCGATGAGGGCTGCAGTGCGGGCGGGTCTGGTGTGGATGTCCTGGCGCGCGAGCCGGTCGTTGAACGCTTTGCGACTGAGTGGACGGCCGGGAACGACGCCGGGGAACAGCCGCGGCGGCTGACCGGTGAGGTTTCGGGTCATGGCAGAGCGCTGGTACGGCGCGTCGGCGAGTTGGTGGAGGAGTTCGGCCAGGCGTGGTGGGATCCATAGCCTTGACTGGCCGAGTTGGAGAGAAGTCTTCTCGGTTGTGGCACCGTGGATCTGTTCGGCGGTCAGGTGGCGGAGGCGTTCACCGGGGATGCCGTAGAGCAGGACGAGGGATCCGGCGCCCTGGTGTCGTGCCGGAACCCTGTCTGGTCACGTCCCCGCCTTCTACGGCCTCGACCCTTTCAGACCGGCTCGGACCCGGACCAGGCACGCGGTCGACGAGCTGCTCGACGAACTGGCGGTCATCCTGCTGCCCTTGCCCGGCCCGCCGATCAAACTTCCACAGGTTCGTCACAAGGACGCCGGGCCCCCTCCCCCGACGGCCACGTCCCTGAAAGCATCGTTGCCGGGCATCGGGGAGGTGCCCGGGTACGCGATCGAGGGGGTTGCGATGCACGCGCAAATCAGGGACGCGAGGCCGCCCGGCGGATTCCGACGGATCGCCGGGCCGGTCGTCCGCGTGCTGACGCAGGTCCTGTTCCTGGTGGCCGGACTGGCCACCACCGTGCTCGGCTTCAACTGGTTCGTCGACGGCTACCACGCGGTGGGCGCCTACCGCCACGCCCCGGTGTGCGGCACGGCGGCGGCCACGCCCGGCGCGGACTGCGTACTGCACGAGACCGGCAAGGTGACGGCGCGGAGGGCCGACAACGGCGACGAAGGCACCACCTACTCGCTGACCGTGGCACGCGAGACGGCCCCCAAACACACCTATGTGGTCGGCAAGGCCTTCTACGACGACGCGAAAGTCGGCCTGGACGTGGACCTGGCGGTCTTTCGGGGGCACGTGTCCGAGGTCTCCTACCACGGGCACCGCGCCCAGAACCCGAACACGCCCTGGCTGACCAGCTTGAAGGTGGCCCTCCTGGCCGGCCTGGGATCGGCGCTCACCGCCCACGGCCTGACCTGGTGGCGTTCCGGCGCGCAAGCGGGCCCCATCCTCATCGCCGCCTTCCTCAGCTTCCTCTCGTTCTTCGGCGGCCTCATCCTCATGTCGACGCAGTGGCCGCTCGCCGTCACCCTGGGCATCCCCGCCCTCGGCTGGCTGGTCATGACCGCCGGGAGCGCGGCGGCCGCCTGGGACGAATGACGCTCCCGGCCCCGACCCGGCCGGGAGCTCCACAACTGGGTGACAGGTAGGCCGGGTTACTCCCGCGCCCCCTGGAATCCTCCCTGGTGAACACCCTGGAACACCCGCCGTAGGGCGGTACTCTCCTGGCTCGCCGGTGCGGGATCGCGGCTACGACGGACCGACGGTTCCGCCCAGGGCCACATCCTGCCCTCGCTGAAGCTCGGCGAGCTCCACCAATTCTTGGAGCGCGGCCGCGCAGCCGGCGGACATCGCGAGCGGGCGAGGGCCGGGCTCCGCTGTCAGAGCCAGCCGCGACGGCTTGCCTGGACGCCGAGCTGGAACCGCGTCCGCGCGCCGAGGACCTCCTGGAGGCGGGTGATGCGGCGGGCCACCGTCCGCTCGCTGACGCCGATCTCGCGGGCGATCGACTCGTCGGTCAGACCGCCGCTCAGGTAGGTGAGCAGCTGCCGGCTCTCGACTCCGGGAGCCGTCCCGCTGTCGTCCGTCGTCTCGACTGCGGCCGGCAGCGGGACGGCGATCTGCCAGAACGACTCGAACACGCCGATCAGCGAGTCGAGGAGGTCCGATCGCTGCACGAGGATGTGGTGCCGACGGTCAAAGTCGCTGGATGGGGGACAAACGAGGGCGAATCGGTCGTCGCAGATGCCCATGTTGAGCGGGACCTCGGGAAAGACACGGGCTCGTTCCCCGAGGTCGATGGAGGTCTGGACGGCCTGCCGGGCGGCCCCGTCCCGCAGTACCCGGGACCCGTAGACGACCGTGCACTTGACGCCGCGGGTCAGCGCCTCCCGGCAGCCGGGGGCCAGCATGTTGGGCTGTGCGGATCGGCCGGTGAAGCCGATGGTCAGGCCGCGCACCCGGCCGGTGGCCTCGTCGTAGAGCCGCCGGACCAGTGCACTGCGGGCCGCCTCCGTCCGGGCGACTTCGATGTAGTCGGCTCCATCGGCGTGGTGGTGGTCGCGCCAGAAGCGGGACAGTTCCTCGACGCCGTCGTGCAGGGCGGCGAGTTCCTTGGTGCGCCTGCTCACGACGACGTCCAGTGCGGCGCGCGGGGGGCGGGCGACCAGCCGTGCGCCGTCCGGTTCGACCAGGCCGAGGCCGGTCAGTTCGCCGACCGCCGTGCTCATGGCGTGCGAGGTCACCCGCAGGGCGCCCGCCAGCTCGGCAGGGGCCAGCGGGCCGCGCTCGACGAGGAGGAGGTAGGCGCTCTCGGCCGTCTCGTTCATACCTATGCCATGGAGCGAATACATCTCTCGATCGTCTCACGAGGCCGACCGGATCCGGCAAGTGAGGCTGTCATCTTTCCGCCATGCCGGATTCTGCCAAGGCGAACCATTCGCCGACAGGTCGACTCCGCCGGACACTCTGCATGCGGTATCGCCGACCGCTCCCCGCCGGCCAGGGCTGCAGCCTGCCCTCCCGCTGCGGGGCGGAGCCGCCGGTGAACCCCCGACCTTCGTGCGGTCGGTCCAGGCCAGTCGAGCATCGAAGAGGGGGCGCCGCCCCCTGGCATCTCCTCGGCAAACGAAAGGCGCAAGTGCCTGTGCAGTCATGTTGACTTCTGTGTGATTGCGCTTCATATTGGGCGAAATTGAGCGCTCGCACCGCCGGCCCGGCATCGGGCTCCGGCGTGCGCTCAAGCCCGGCCCACCCAACCGGGGCATCAAAGGCCCATGCGTTCCATCCCGTTGCGAGCCCTCCGCGACAGGACCCCCATCCATGGAACTGGAGCATTCCGTGCGAACACTTCCCCGCGCCCCCAGAGGCGGGATCACTGCGCTGGCGGCGCTGGCCCTGGGCATCGCCGCCACCTGGACGCCCGCCGTGGCGTCGGAAGCCCAGGCTGCGCAGCAGCAGCGGATCACCATCGACGGCTCGTCAAGTGGCCGCGCTTTCGACGGACTTGGGGCCATCAGCGGCGGCGGCGCCACCTCGCGGCTGCTGGTCGACTACCCGGAGCCGCAGCGCAGCCAGGTGCTGGACTACCTGTTCAAGCCCGGCTACGGCGCCTCGCTGCAGATGCTGAAGGTGGAGATCGGGGGCGACGGAAACTCCTCCGACGGCCCCGAGCCCAGCCACATGCGTACCCCCACCGAGGTCAACTGCGACCGGGGTTACGAGTGGTGGCTGATGGAGCAGGCCAAGGCGCGCAATCCGGACATCAAGTTCTACGGCCTGGAGTGGGCCGCGTCGGGCTGGCTGAACGGCGGGGTGTGGTCCCAGGACAACATCACCTACCTCCAGTCCTGGCTGGGGTGCGCCGAGAGCCACGGCCTGAAGGTCGGCTACCTGGGCGGCTGGAACGAGAACGGCTACAACAAGGCCTGGTACGAGAGCCTCCGCGCCGCCCTCGACAGCAGCGGTCACAGCGACACCCTGCTGGTGGCGTCCGACAACGACGACCAGAACTGGTCGGTGGCGGACGACCTGGCCGCCGACCCGGCCTTCAACAAGGCCGTCGCCGCCGTCGGCCTGCACGGTGTCTGCTGGCACTCGACCCCGGAGTACACCGCCTGCCCCGGCAGCGCCACCGCCGAGGGGCTCGGCAAGCCGCTCTGGGTCGCCGAGGACGACGTCGACAGCTACGGCTCCCAGCCGGCGGCGCTCGCGCGCAACCTCAACCGTGAGTACATCGACGCCAAGATAACCTCGGACATCAAGTGGGCGCTGGTCAGCTCCTGGCCATCGAACCTGCCGTTCGCCGGGGCCGGCCTGATGGCGGCCGACCAGCCCTGGTCGGGCAGCTACTCGGTGAGCCGCAACATCTGGGCGATGGCCCACACCACGCAGTTCGCCCAGCCGGGCTGGCGGTACCTGGACACCTCGGTCGGCTACCTGTCCGGTGCCGGCATCAACGGTGACCGCCACAGCGGGAGTTACGTCACCCTCAAGTCCGGCCAGGACTACAGCACCGTCATCGAGACCACCAACGCCTCCGCCGCGAGGACGGTCGACTTCACGGTCACCGGCGGCCTGTCCACCGGCGCGGTGCACGTCTGGGCCACCAACATGAACAGCACCGACTCCTCCCAGTGGTTCGTCCACACCCAGGACGTCACCCCGCAGCGTGGAGCCTTCTCGCTCACCCTCCAGCCCGGCTACGTCTACACCGTGACCACCACCACCGGTCAGGGCAAGGGTGACGCCGTCGCGCCGGCGGCGAAGTCGTTCCCGCTGCCCTACCAGGCCGACCTGAGCGGCTACCAGACCGGGGGGACGGCCCGCTACTTCCACGACTGGGCGGGCGCATTCGAGACCGCACCCTGCCCGGCCGGGGCCGGCACCCCGACGTGCCTGCGCCAGGTCCTCACCCAGGCGCCTCACCCGTGGCACTGGGACATGAACTACACGCCCGCCACCCTGATGGGCGATCCGACCTGGAGCAACTACCGGGTCAGCACGGACGTTCTGCTCGAACAGGGCGGCAGCTCCGCCGAACTCCTCGGCCGGATCGACCACGTGGACCACGACCGGTCCGCCTACCACCTGAAGATCGACGACGCCGGGACGTGGAGGCTGTCCACCGAGAACCGCTCCGGCACGGACACGCTGCTGGCGAGCGGCAACTACTCCGGCGCCGGCGCCGGGACCTGGCACAACCTCGCGCTCGCGATGCAGGGCCCGTCGATCACCGCGTCCGTCGACAACGTCCAGGTCGCCGCCGTCACCGACGCCGGCCACGTCGTCGGCCAGAGCGGTCTTGCCGTCGGCGGCTTCCAGCACGCCGACTTCGCCAACCTCGCCGTCACCCCGCTCGCCGGTCCGGCGGTCACCCCGGTCACCAGCGTCAGCAGCGGCAAGTGCCTGGACGTCACCGGTGCCTCCACCGCCGACGGCGCGCAGGCCATCCAGTGGACCTGCGGTCCGGGCAAGGCCAACCAGCAGTGGACGCTCGCCCCTGTGGCGGGTACCGGCGCCGTCCAGCTGGTCTCCGCCGGCAGCGGCAAGTGCCTGGACGTCACCGGTGCCTCCACCACCGACGGCGCGCAGGCCATCCAGTGGACCTGCGGTCCGGGCAAGGCCAACCAGCAGTGGACCACGACGCAGTAGCACCTCGCACCGCCGGTACGGCATGGCGCCGGCCTGATTCATGGCCGGTCTCGTCGCACTGTGCGGCGGCGAGACCGGTCACCCCACCCAGTCCCACTCCCCGCGCCCTCGCGGCGCGGGGGGCTCGAAGGAGCACCCTCATGTCGAGAATTCTCTCCGGCCGCCTGGCCGCCACCGCCGCGCTCATGACCCTCGGCCTGGCGGCCACGGCCTGTTCCACCGGCCAGGAGTCCACCTCCGGCTCCGCCGAGGGCTCGGTGGCCCCGGTGTCCGGCAAGATCTCGCTGACCTACCTGCAGAAGCAGGGCGACCAGGAGTACTTCGTCGGCGAGGCGGCCGGTGCCAAGGCCAAGGCCGCCGAGCTCGGCATCGACCTCAAGGTCGTGAACCTCGGCAACGACGCCAACAAGACCGTCAGCGAGGTGCAGTCCGCGATCGCCCAGAAGACGAACGGCCTCATCGTCGTCGTCCCCGACCCCGCCGTCGGCCCCCAGGTCGTGCAGGCCGCCAAGGACGCCAAGGTCGCGCTGCTCACCTCGGACGACCAGATCTGCGCGACCGGCCCGGACCCGGCCGCCTGCGACAAGGCCAAGCTCGTCCCGCGGATCGGCTTCAGCGGCGCCCAGATGGGCGGCGAGGTCGGCAAGCGCGCGGCGGAGGACTTCAGGAAGGCGGGCTGGAACCCGGCCGACACCCGGATCATCTCGGCCTGGAAGCAGGACGTCACGGTCTGCGGAGACCGCGTCAAGGCGGCCAAGGAGACCTTCGGCGCCGCCGTCACCGGTGTGCAGAACATCGACGTCGCCACCGACAACACCCCCACCGGCGCCCAGGACAAGATCGCCGCGACCGTCACCGCCAACCCGGGCGTCAAGCACTGGGTGCTCTGGGGCTGCAACGACGAGAACGTGCAGGGTGGCGTCACCGCCCTCCAGAACGCCGGCATCAGCGCGGACAACGTCATCGGGGTCGGCCTCGGCGCGTACCTCGCCTGCAAGAACTGGGGCAGCGACAAGCCGTCCGGCATGAAGGCGGCCCTGTTCATCAACGGCAAGGACGTCGGCGCGCTGGCCGTCCAGACCATGTACGACCGGCTGAAGAACGGCAAGGACTTCCCCGCCGAGGCCTTCGCCCCGACCCAAATGGTCGACGCCACCACATGGAAGTCGGCTGGAGTCAGCTGCAACTGACGATACGTCAGTTCAAATTCCCAGCGTCGCGAACCCACCCGAGGTGACCCCGCCATGAGCACAGCACGCCGCTCGACCCCCGACCCCCGACCCCCAGGTGCCGCCGACGAGGGCGCCGCCGTGCACGGCCTGACCAAGCGTTTCGGTCCGGTACAGGCCCTCGGCGGGATCACCCTCGACTTCCCCGCCGGCCGGATCACCGCCCTGATGGGGGAGAACGGCGCGGGCAAGTCCACCCTGCTGAAGATCCTCACCGGCGACCACCGGCCGACCGAGGGCCACGTGACCCTCGACGGCCGGCGGCTCGACCTCGCCTCGCCCGCCGCCGCCCGGGCGGCGGGCATCCGGATCATCCCGCAGGAACCGGAGATCATCCCGCACGTCTCGGTCGCCGAGAACGTCTACGCCGGCGCCCTGCCCCGCCGGGCCGGGCGGCGGCTGGACCGCGCCGAGCTGCGCCGCCGGATCACCGCCGACCTCGACCGGCTCGGCTTCGCCGGAGTCCTCGACCCCGACCTGCTCGGCTCACAACTGACGCCCGCTCAGCGGCAGTTGGTGGAGATCCTGCGGGCACTGACCGGCGAGGCCAGGGTGATCGCATTCGACGAACCCACCTCCTCGCTGTCGGACCACGAGGTCGACGCCCTGTTCCGGCTGATCCGCCGCCTGCGCGACGACGGCGTCGCCGTCATCTACGTCTCGCACCGCATGCAGGAGATCTTCCAACTCTCCGACCGGATTGCCGTGCTGCGCGACGGCACACTCGCCGGAGTCAAGGACGCCCGGTCCACCACGGAGAGCGAGATCGTCCGGCTGATGGTCGGCCGCGACCTGTCCGCACTGTTCTCCCGCCGCCGCACCGCCACCGACCGGCTGGTCCTGGATGTGGACGACGTCACCACCGACGACGTACACGACGTCAGCCTGAGGATCCACGCCGGCGAGGTGGTGGGACTGGCCGGCCTGATCGGCGCCGGCCGCTCCGAGCTCGCCCTCGCACTGGCCGGCGACCGGCCGGTCCACCGCGGCAGCATCACCCTGGACGGCGTCCCGCTGCGGGCCGCCACCCCCGGCGACGCGATCCGGGCCGGCCTCGGCCTCGCCCCCGAGGAGCGCAAGGCGCAGGCGCTGTTCCTGCACCGCTCGATCCGCGACAACACCTCACTGGTCAGCCTGGAACGGCTGCGCCGACTGCGCTTCGTCCGGCGCGGCGCGGAGCGCGAACTCGCCCAGGAGTACGCGGACCGGCTGCGGGTGCGCACCCCCTCGATCGAGCAGGAGGTCCGCAAGCTCTCCGGCGGCAACCAGCAGAAGGTCGTGCTCGCCCGCTGGCTCGCCCGCAAGCCGAAGGTGCTCATCCTCGACGAGCCCACTCGCGGCATCGACATCGGGGCGAAGGCCGAGATCTACCAGATCATCGCCGACCTCGCCGAACAGGGCGTCGCGCTGCTGGTGATCTCCTCCGAACTGCCTGAACTCCTGGGCCTGGCCGACCGGGTCGTGGTGATGCAGAACGGCCGGGTCACCGGTGAGCTGAGCCACGAGAACGCCACCGAGGAGGCCATCCTCGCCCTCGCCATGGCCGACGACATCGTCGGCGCGACCTCCTCTGGAGCACCGTCATGACCACCACCACCCCGCCCGCGACCAAGCAGGCACCCGCCCGGCGCACCGCCGCCTCGACCCCTTCGGCGGCCCTCGCCGCCATCGGCGGTCAGAACCTCAGCCTGATCGGCGCGCTCGCCCTCGTTCTCACGCTCTTCGGAGTGCTGAACGACAACTACCTCAGCCTGAACAACATGCAGGTGATCGCGGAGGCGGCCACCATCACCGGCCTGCTCGCCGTGGTCCAGACCGTCGTCATCATCTGCGGCGGCCTCGACATCTCGGTCGGCTCCCAGGCCGGCGTCGCCTCGGTGGTCAGCGCCATGGCCTTCACCTCGACCGGCTCCAACGCCTTCGCCGGGATGGCCGCGGCGGTCGGCGTCGGCCTCCTGATCGGCCTGCTCAACGGCGCGATCGTCGTCTACGGCCGGGTCAACCCCACCATCGCCACTCTCGCCGGCCTCGCCGCGTACAAGGGTCTCGCCCAACTCGTCTCCGACGGACGGGCCCAGGGCTACGTCCTCAATGACGACGTCTTCGTCTTCCTCGGCCGGGGGAAGATCGCCGGGCTGCCGGTCATGGTGTGGATCCTCATCCTCGTCGCCGTCGGCGTGCACATCCTGCTCACCCGCACCGACATCGGCCGCAACATCTACGCCATCGGCGGCAACGACACCGCCGCCCGCCTCGCCGGCATCAACATCAACAGGTACCTGGTGGCCGTGTACGGCCTGATCGGCGTGGTCGCCGCCGTCGCCGGCATCCTGCTCACCGCCCGCACCGGGTCCGGCCAGCCGGTCTCCGGCAGCGAGGGCCTCGAACTCAAGGCGATCACCGCGGCCGCGCTCGGCGGCTGCGCCCTCAAGGGCGGCAAGGGCGGGATCGGCGGCACCCTGCTCGCCGTCGCCCTGCTCGGCTGCCTGGAGAACGGACTCACCGTCCAGGGCATCAACTCCTTCTGGCAGAACGTGGCCCAGGGCACCCTGCTGGTTGTCGCGGTCGTCGTCCAGCAGCGCCGCAGCGGCGAACGCGCCGTCGGCCTGCCGGCCTGACCCGCCGCCCTCAGGGCCCGCACCGCGTCACCCGAGGGCCCGCACCGCGTCACCCGAGGGCCCGCACCGCGTCGCCCCGAGGGCCCGCACCGCGTCGCACGAAACACGCGGGCTGCCGCACGAGCCGCCCCCACGACCCTCGGACGGTCCGTCCGAGCTGTACGGATTCCCCCACAAGGAGCTGGTATGACCTGGCGATCACGACCACGCACCACCCTGCTCTCCGCCCTCGCCCTGACGGTGGGCACGCTCACCGGCGTGGCGGCGACCACCCCCGCGCAGGCCGCCGCCGCGACCACGATCACCATCGACGGCACGCAGCCGGGCCGGGTGTTCGACGGCGTCGGCGCGATCTCCGGCGGCGGCGGCAACTCCCGGCTGCTGGCGGACTATCCGGAACCGCAGCGCAGCCAGGTGCTGGACTACCTGTTCAAGCCCGGTTACGGCGCCGCGCTCCAGATCCTCAAGGTGGAGATCGGCGGTGACACCAACTCCACCGACGGCGCCGAGGCCAGCCACATGCACACCGCCGACACCGTGGACTGCAACCAGGGCTACGAGTGGACGATGATGGAGCAGGCCAAGGCCCGCAACCCGGCCATCAAGCTGGCCGCGCTCTCCTGGGGCGCGCCCGGCTGGGTCAACGACAACAGCACCACCAGCAACACCGTCTACACCGCGAAGATGCACGACTACCTGCTCTCGTGGCTCGGCTGCGCCCGGCAGCACAACCTCACCATCGACTACCTCGGCGGCTGGAACGAGCACGACGCCGACCCGCAGTGGTACGTGGGCCTGAAGAACAAGCTCGTCGCGGGCGGCTACGGCTCGGTGAAGGTCGTCGCCCCGGACCAGTTCGGCTACCGGGTCGTCGACCAGATGGCCGACGACGCCGCCTTCCGCGACGCCGTCGACGTCGTCGGCGTGCACTACCCCTGCGGGTACAACAGCGACTTCAGCAACTGCAAGCCGGCCGCGGACGCCGCCTCGATCGACAAGGCCCAGGGGCTCGGCAAGCCGGTCTGGGCGAGCGAGAACGGCTCCGAGGACTACCAGACCGGAGCGAGCTCGGTGGCCCGCGGCATCAACCGCGGGTACATCGACTCCCGGTTCACCGCCTTCGTCAACTGGCCGGTCGTCGCCGCGCTGTACGGCAACCTGGAGTTCTCCACCGACGGAATGGCGCTCGCCAACCAGCCGTGGTCCGGCAGCTACACCGTGGGCAAGACGGCCTGGGTCACCGCACACACCACCCAGTTCACCCGGCCCGGCTGGCACTACATCGACACCGCCAGCAACTACATCGGCAACAAGCGCACCAACGGCAGCTACGCGACCCTGAGGTCGGCCGACAACTCCTCGTACTCCACCGTCATCGAGACCATGGACGCCACCGCCGCGCAGACCGTGAACTTCACCGTCACCGGCGGCCTGCCCACCGGCCAGGTACACGTGTGGGCGACCAACGTGCGGTCGAACAACAGCAGCGACTGGTTCGTCCGACAGGCGGACCCGTCCGTGACGGGCGGCGGCCGCTACTCCCTGACCCTCCAGCCCGGTTACGTCTACACCGTGACCACCACCACCGGGCAGGGCAAGGGCACCGCCACGCCCCCGCCCGGCAGCGTCCTCCAACTGCCCTACGCGGACGACTTCGAGACACCTGCGGCCACCACCTCGCCGAAGTACTTCTCCGACATGAACGGCGCCTTCAAGACGGTGGCCTGCGGCGGCGGCCGGACCGGGACGTGCGTGCGGCAGATGGCCCCCAGCGTGCCGATGCGCTGGACCGACGAACCGTTCAACTCCCCGTACACGATCATGGGTGAGCGCACCTGGCAGAACTACACCGTCGCCTCGGACGTCCTGTTCGAGCAACCCGGCAGTGTCGAACTGCTCGGACGGATCGGCCAGCAGGGGCACAACAACAACGGCCTCAACGCCTACCACCTGCGGCTCTCCGACACCGGCACGTGGTCCATCCTCAAGAGCGACACCAGTTGGAACTTCACCACCCTCGCCACCGGGTCGGTCGCGGCACCCGGTCTGAACACCTGGACCGGCGTCGCCTTCACCCTGCAGGGCTCGACCCTGATCGCGAGCGTCGGCGGCCAGGAGGTCGGCCGGGCCACCGACACCTCGTTCAACAGCGGCCTGGCAGGTCTCGGGCTGGGCAGTGGAGGCTACCGGACCCAGCAGTTCGACAACTTCGCCCTCACCCCGGGCGCCGCCACCCCGCTGCCCACCGGCCCGATCACCTCCGGTCTCGCGGCCGGCAAGTGCGTGGACGTCGATCAGGACTCCGGCCTGAACGGCGCCCGGGTGCAACTGTCGGACTGCACCGGCGGCTCGTCCCAGGTCTGGACCCTGGACAGCGGCAACCTCAAGCACAACGGCAAGTGCCTGGACGTCACCGGCCAGGCCACGGCCAACGGCTCACCCGTCGAGCTCTGGGACTGCAACGGCGGCGCCAACCAGCAGTGGTCGCCGCAGCCGAACGGCAGCCTGAAGAGCCTCCAGTCCGGACGCTGTCTGGACGACCCGGCCCTCAACACGACGAACGGCACCCGGCTGGACATCTGGGACTGCGACGGCGGAGCCAATCAGTCCTGGCGACTGCCCAGCTGATCATCCCCTCGGTGCCGGCCGGCCGGATCCTCCCCCGGTCGGGAGGGGCAACGAAACAAAAGGAGAGGGGGGAAGAGAGAAACAAAAAAAAGGGGGAGGGGGGGGGGGGGGCGCTCTCGAGA